>JBOHAW010000312.1:0-12201 GCA_050697975.1 Gaiellaceae bacterium | reverse complement strand
GCGCGGAGGCGGACCGTGTCCTCCGCGACCTCCTCGGCCAGAACGTTCGCGAGATCAAGCTGCTGCAGGAGCACCTACACGACGCAGTTGGGCAGCTGATTTACGACAGAACGGGGAGGCGGCCCATGATCCTCCCAGTCATAGTGGAGGTATGAGCACTCTCCGCATCGACCCCACGCCCGGCTGGGCCGAGGCGCTCGTCGACCGCGCGGCCGAGGAGCAGACGGCCCGCACGCTGATCGGCCAGCTCGTCGCCTGCGAGGTGGCCGCACTCGCGTTCTGCCGGCTGCTCGAGCGCTGGGCGAGGGGAGAGGCCGAGCCCGCCACCGCCGGCAGGCGCCAGGCTGCGCTCAGGCGCGCTGCCGAGAGGACGGAGACGGCGCTCGTCGGCCTCGAACGGCCGCTCGGGCGCTACCTGCTCGAGCTCGAGCCGGAGCTCGCGGAAGGGCGCTCCTGGTACGGCGAGCCGGGCGCCGCCGAGCTGCGGGAGTGGGCGCCCGTGCTGCTCCGCGCCGGCGTGCGCGTGAGTCCCGTACGCGTCGCCCAGGCGTACCTCGAGCTGGCGGTGCTCGTCCGCGCCCTCGAAGGCCTGTCGGCAGTGGCGCGGATCCACTCGGAGATCGACCGCTCCTCGCTCTGGGCGGGGCTCTTCGACCTGCGCGAGAACCTGCTCGGCCGGGCCGTGGACGACCTCAGAGCGCTTGCCGCCTAGCCTCACCGTCGTCGGGTCGATCAACCTCGACCTGGTGGTACGGGTCCAGCGACTGCCGCGTCCGGGAGAGACGCTCAGCGGCGCGACGATGGAACGCGTTCCGGGGGGGAAGGGCGCGAACCAGGCCGTGGCTGCGGCGAGGCTCGGCGCATCCGTGACGATGGTCGGCGCCGTGGGCGACGACGAGTTCGCGACCGAAGCGCTCTCCGGGCTCGAGGCCGCCGGCGTGGAGCTCGACGTTCGTCGCGGTGGAGACACCGGCATCGCCCTCATCCTCGTCGCGGAGGGCGGGGAGAACCAGATCGTCGTCGTGCCGGGCGCGAATGCAACCGTGGCGCCGGTGACGGTGGCCGGGCCGGTGCTGTGCCAGCTGGAGGTGCCGGCCGAGGCCGTTGGCGCGGCCGCACGAGGAGATGGGTTCTTCTGCCTCAACGCGGCGCCGGCCGCGCCCGTGTCCGCCGCGGTCCTGGAGCGGGCCGACCTGGTCGTCGTGAACCGCTTCGAGCTGGAGGCGCTCTCCGTCGAGCCGAGGCTGACCGCCCTCACGCTGGGCGCCGAGGGCGCCGTGCTGCTCGAGGGCGGGGCGGAGGTTGCGCGCGCGAGGCCACCCGCCGTCGAGGCCGTCGACGGTACGGCTGCGGGCGATGCCTTCACGGCCTGCCTGGTCGTGTCGCTCCTCGAGGAGCGGCCGCGCGAGGAGGCCCTTGTGCGCGCCTGCGCCGCGGGGGCGATCGCGGCCTCGCGCTTCGGCGCGCAGCCTTCGCTTCCGACCGGCGACGAGATAGACGCGATACTCGCACGCTGATGGCGACGCCGATCCTGATCGACTGCGACCCCGGGCACGACGATGCGATCGCACTCCTGCTCGCGCTCGCCTCGCCCGAGCTCGACCTGCTCGGAGTGACCACCGTTTCGGGCAACCAGACGGTCGAGAAGACGACGGCGAACGCGATCCGCCTGCTCGAGTTCGCGGGGCGCGGCGACGTGCCGGTGGCCCGCGGCGCCGATCGGCCGCTCCTGCGCGAGCGCTTCGTCGCCGCATATGTGCACGGCGAGAGCGGTCTCGACGGGCCGGAGCTCGCCGAGCCCACGCGCGGCCCGCTCGAGCAGCACGCCGTCGATTTCCTCGCCGAGCGCATCGTCGGAGCGGACCGGCCCGTCACCCTGATCCCGGTCGGGCCGCTCACGAACGTCGGTCTGCTGCTCGCGCGGCACCCCGATGCCGCCGCGCGGCTGGATCGCATCGTGCTCATGGGTGGCGCGATCGCCGAGGGAAACGTCACGCCCGCGGCCGAGTTCAACATCTGGGCCGATCCGGAGGCGGCGCAGCGCGTCTTCGAGAGCGGGATCGACGTGACGATGATCGGGCTCGACGTGACGCACAAGGCGCTGCTGCTTCCCGAGCACGCCGAGCGGCTCCGGGCCTCCGGTCGGACGGGCAAGCTCGTCGCCGAGCTGCTCGACTTCTACGGAGAGTTCCATCGCCGGACGTACGGGTGGGACGGGTCGCCGATCCACGATGCGGTCGCGGTCGCTCACGTCGTCCGGCCGGAGCTCGTCGAGACCCTGCGCCGTCACGTCGCCGTCGACTGCGCCTCTGAGCTGTGCCGCGGGCGGACCGTCGTCGACCTCTGGCGCCGGACGGAGAATCTTCCGAATGCCGAGGTGGGGGTCGCCGTCGACGCGGACGCGTTCGTCGAGCTGCTGCTCGAGCGCCTCGCGTCGCTCGGGTAGACGCGCGCGCGGGTGACAGCGGGAAGACCCCACCTCCCCGACCCACGGCGCCGAGCCTATCCGCAGAAGTCGCACTGAGGGGAAACGCGATCGTGCCGGGTCCGTGACGGACGCAGGAAGCGCCGGCCGCTCGACGAAGACCGCTCCCATGGCGCGCAAGAAGCGTCCCTCGAAGCTGCGCCCGAAGATGCCCTCGCGCGTCCGGAAGCGCAAGCGCAAGACCCGCGGTCACCATCATCCCGAGCTGACCGGGCTCGGCCTGGCCGCGTTCGGGGTCTTCCTCGCGAGCCTGCTCTACCTCGGGTGGGACGGCGGCCTCGTCGGCGGCCCGATCGCCGACGCCGCCCGGTCGCTGATCGGCGCCGCCGCGTACGGCGCTCCGGTCGCACTCGCGGCCGTGGGCTCGCTGATGCTCTTTCGCAGCGCGCTCGTCGACGTGCGGCCCTTCCGCATGGGCTTGACCGTGCTCGTGCCCGGCGCACTGCTCGCGCTGGGGCGGGAGCACGGCGGCTACGTCGGGCGCGGGCTCGAGGGCGCGGTCTCGTTCCTGATTGGCGAGACCGGGGCGACGATCGTCGGCGTGACGGCGCTCGCCAGCGCCGCGCTCCTGCTGACCGGAGCGTCGGCCGGAGCGCTCCTGCAGCGCTCCGGACACGCCCTTCGCCGGGCCGGCACTTCGGCCCGGCGCTCCCTGGAGCGGCCGGTGCCCTCCGCGCTCGCGCCGCCCACGCTCGAGCCCGCACTGTCACCGCTGTCACCCCCGGTCGACGTGGAGCACGACTATCCGGACGTCGTCTCCGAGCCGCCGCCGCTGCTCGTCCCGGAGCGCGAGTGGCTCGAGGACGATCCGCCCAGCCTCTTCGACACCGGGGCGCTCGAGCGCGCCGAGTACCGCCTGCCGGACCGCGGCGTCCTGCGCCGGTCGAAGCCCGCGACGGGCGCCTCGGCCGAGGCCGGCGTGCGCCTGGCCGAGGTGCTCGTGCAGACGCTTGCGCACTTCGGAGTCGAGGCCACCGTCGTCGGTCAGATCGCCGGGCCGCGCGTGACTCGCTACGAGCTCCAGCTCGCGCCCGGAACGAAGGTGTCGAAGGTAGCGGCGCTGAAGGACGACCTCTCCTACGCACTCGCCACGACGGAGATCCGCATCCTCGCGCCGATCCCGGGCAAGCAGGCAGTCGGCGTCGAGATCCCGAATCACTCCCCGAACCTCGTCACGCTCGGAGACATCTACGACGACCTGCCGAGCACCGCCAGCCCGCTTGCGGTCTGGCTCGGCAAGGACATCTCGGGCACCGCGGTCTGGGCCGACCTGGCGCGGATGCCGCACATCCTCATCGCCGGCACGACCGGCTCGGGGAAGTCGGGCTGCATCAACACGATCCTGACGTCGATCCTGCTGCGGACGACTCCGGACGAGGTGCGAATGATCCTCGTCGACCCCAAGCGGATCGAGCTCAACTACTACGAGTCGATCCCGCACCTGCTGACGCCGGTCGTCTCGAGCCCGAAGGAGGCCTCGGCGGTGCTCGCCAACGTCGTCGCCGAGATGGACCGCCGTTACGAGCGCATGAGCATCGTGCGGGCGCGCAGCCTGCCGGAGGCGAATCGCGCCTTCCGCCGCCGGGGGGAGAGCCCGCTGCCGTACCTGCTCGTCGTGATCGACGAGCTGGCCGACCTGATGATGGTCAGCCCGCAGGCGGTCGAGGACGCGATCATCCGGCTGGCGCAGAAGTCGCGTGCGGTCGGCATCCATCTCGTGCTCGCCACGCAGCGCCCGTCGGTGGACGTGATCACCGGCATGATCAAGGCGAACGTGCCGTCGCGGATCGCATTCGCGGTCTCGAGCCAGACGGATTCGCGGGTGATCCTCGACGGAGCGGGCGCGGAGAGCTTGCTCGGTCAGGGCGACATGCTGTTCAAGCCGCTCGGGACGTCGCGGCTGCAGCGGGTGCAAGGCGCGTACGTGAGCGAGGAGGAGGTGGCGCTGGTCGTCGAGCAGTGCCGCCACCAGCGCGAGCAGGAGCTTGACGAGTCGCTGCTCGAGCTGCCGGAGGCCTTCGCCGAGGCGGGCGACGACGACGGCGCGTTCGACCCCGACGAGGACCCGCTGCTCGAGCGCGCGATCGAGATCGTCGTCCAGACCCAGACCGCGTCGGTCTCGCTGATCCAGCGGCGCCTCCGCGTCGGCTATACGCGCGCGGGCCGCCTGATCGACATGCTCGAGCGCCGCGGCATCATCTCGGGCTACGAGGGCTCGAAGCCGCGGCGGGTGCTCGTCGACGAGGCCGGGCTGGAGCGGGTTCTCGCAGGCTGAGCTGGAATCGCTGCGCGGGAAAGCGCTTACAGCGCGAGAATCACGCGGAGCGCCCGATCGACAGCATCGAGCTCGGTCCAGGTGAGCCGCCCGGCAGGGCGGCCGAGGCGCTGCGGGTCGATCGCACGTAGCTGCTCCACCAGCACGCGGGTGCTAGTGCCTCCCACCTCGACGACCGGGCGGAACGACGCCGGCCGAACCGAGGTCGAGGTCGGGGCGACGACGACCGTCGAGAGGGCCGCGAACTCGTCGGCCTGCACCACGACCGCGTACCGCGGACCTCGCTGCTCGACGCCCCGCGCGCCGCGCGGCGCCGGGAGCCGGAAGACGTCACCACGCGTCACTGAGCTCGTCGAGCAGCGCTCCGATCGCCGCCTTCTCCCGCCGGTCGGCCTCGTCTTCCGCGAGCTCGGCGACCTCGCGCACCAGCGCGCCTCGTTCCTCCTGCCGGCCCGCGGCGGCCACGAGCGCGGCGCGAATGGCCTCGGACCGGCTCGACCCGGCGTTCTCCAGCGCCTGGAGCGCCGCGGCGGCGTCTGCGTCGAGGCGCACCGAGATCGACCGGCTGGGCACGAGCCAACTGTAGCACGTTGTGTCGTACACATCGAGCGGGCCAAGGAGCGCAAACCCCTCGACTCGCGTGCGCCGAGCGGGTTAGCATCACCCGTCCCCCCAACGAAACCGAACGGGCAAGAGGAGGCGGAGTGAGAGGAAAGAGATGGCTTTTGTGGCTGACCGCGGTGTTTGCAGTGCTGGCGCTGGCCACCGTCGCTGCGGGCTGCGGCGGCGACGACGACGAGGAGGCGGGCGCCGACACGACTGCGCCGGCCGCGACCGAGGCCGCTCCGGCGGAGGAGCCGATCCAGGTCGGGCTCGTCACCGACATCGGCGGCCTCAACGACCGCGGTTTCAACTCGCTCGCCAACCAGGGCCTCGAGCGGGCGAAGGAGGAGCTCGGCGTCGAGGGCCGCGTGCTCGAGTCGAAGTCGGACGCGGACTACATCCCGAACCTCTCCCAGCTGGCCGAGGAGGGATTCGACCTCGTGGTCTCGGTCGGGTTCCTCATGGGTGAGGCGACCCACAAGGCGGCCCAGGAGTTCCCCGAAACGAACTTCGCGATCATCGACTTCGGCTACGGCGGTCCCGACTGCAAGAAGACGGATTCCTGCGAGCTTCCGAACCTGCAGGGCCTCGTCTTCAAGGAGCAGGAGGTCGGGTACCTCGTCGGCTACCTGGCCGGCCTGAAGACCGAATCCGGCACCGTTTCGAGCGTGGGCGGCCAGAAGATCCCGCCCGTGGACCGCTTCATCGCCGGCTTCGCGGCCGGCGCGAAGGCGGCCAACCCGCAGGTGAAGACGCTGAACGGCTACTCCCAGGACTTCGTCGACCAGGCGAAATGCAAGGAGGTGGCGCTCGACCAGATCGCCAAGGGCTCTGACATCGTCTTCCAGGTGGCCGGAGGCTGCGGCCTGGGTGCGCTCGACGCGGCGAAGGAGAAGAGCGTCCTCGGCATCGGCGTCGACGCCGACCAGGGCTTCCTCGGCGACCACGTGCTCACCAGCGCGCTGAAGCGCGTCGACGAGGCCGTGTTCCAGACGATCGAGAAGGCCGCGAGCGACGCGTTCGAGGGCGGCGGCGTCACCGTCTTCGGCGTCGCGGAGGAGGGCGTCGGCCCGGGCGAGTACAACGCCGACGTCACCGACGACGACAAGGCCAAGCTCGACGAGGTCACGCAGCAGATCGTCGACGGCTCGATCACGATCCCCGACACGGTCAAGTAGCGCAGTAGCAGAATGGTGGGGCGGGCTTCGGCCCGCCCCCGCCTTCCCATGGCCGACGCCCCCCTCCTCGAGCTCACCGGCATCACGAAGCGCTTCCCGGGCGTCGTCGCCAACGACCACGTCGACTTCGAGCTCCGGCGGGGAGAGGTACACGCCCTCCTCGGCGAGAACGGCGCCGGCAAGTCGACGCTGATGAGCATCCTCTACGGCCTGTACCACCCGGACGAGGGTGAGATCCGGCTCAACGGCAAGCCGATCCGCATCAGCTCGCCGAGCGAGGCGATCGAGGCCGGCATCGGCATGGTCCACCAGCACTTCATGCTCGTGCCGGTGATGACGGTGGCCGAGAACATCGTCCTCGCCGTCGAGCCGACGCGAGGCCCGTTCCTCGACATCGACGCGGCCGAGGAGCGCGTACGCGAACTCTCGTCGCGCTTCGGGCTCGCGGTCAGCCCGGGCGCACGGGTCGAGTCGATCAGCGTCGGCCAGCAGCAGCGCGTGGAGATCCTGAAGGCGCTCTTCCGGGGCGCCGAGATCCTCATCCTCGACGAGCCGACCGCAGTGCTGACGCCCCAGGAGGCGAAGGAGCTGTTCGCGATCATCCGCTCGCTCCAGGGCGAGGGCAAGTCGATCGTGTTCATCACGCACAAGCTGAACGAGGTGCTCGAGATCGCCGACCGCATCACCGTGCTGCGGCGCGGCAAGACCATCGAGACCGTGCCCCGCCAGGGAGCCACCGAGCAGGGGCTCGCGAAGCTGATGGTCGGTCGCGACGTCCTGCTGCGCGTGGACAAGGAGCCGGCTCAGCCGGCCGGGCCGCTGCTCGAGGTCACCGACCTGCAGGTCCGCGACGAGCGCGGTCTCGAGGCCGTCCGCGGGGTGTCGTTCGAGGTGCGGTCCGGCGAGATCGTCGGCATCGCGGGCGTGGACGGGAACGGGCAGAGCGAGCTGATCGACGCGATCGCGGGCCTGCGGCCGGTCGCGTCGGGGCGGGTCGTGGTGAACGGCGAGGACGTCACCCGGGCAGGGTGCAAGCACTGCCTGGACGCAGGCCTCGGGCATATCCCCGAGGACCGGCAGCGCCGCGGGCTCGTGCTCGACTTCACGCTCGCCGAGAACATCGCGCTCCACGACTTCGACCACGCGCCCGCGTCGCGCCTCGGCTGGCTCTACCCGCGGCGGCTGGTCGCGCGCGCGAAGCGGCTGCTGCAGGAGTTCGACGTCCGCGGCGGCGGACCACAGACCGCGGCCTCCTCGCTCTCGGGCGGCAACCAGCAGAAGGTCGTGCTCGCGCGCGAAGTCTCACGCGACCCCGGCGTGCTGATCGCGGCGCAGCCGACCCGCGGTCTCGACGTGGGGGCGATCGAGTTCGTGCACCGGCGCCTCGTCGAGCAGCGCGACGCGGGTCGCGCGGTGCTGCTCGTCTCCTTCGAGCTGGACGAGATCCTGTCGCTCTCCGACCGCATCCTCGTCTTCTTCGAGGGCCGGATCGCGGGCGAGTACGCGCCGGACGTGTCCGAGGAGGAGCTCGGGATCGCGATGACGGGTGGACGGAGGGAGCAGGTCGCGTGACGGACGGCGGCGACCGCACCGAAGGGCGGCGCGGCGGCGGCAGCTGGCTCGTGCCGTGGTTCTCGAGCCGGGCCGGCGGCTTCTTCGTCCCGCTCGGCGCCACGTTGCTCGCCTTTCTTGTCGGCGGCGTGGTCGTGGCGGCGACCGGCCACAACCCGCTCGGCACGTACAAGGCGATCTTCGAGGGCACCGGCCTCAACTACGTCTTCCCCTGGCTCGACGACCGTGAGCGGCGTGCCGCGGCCAGCGACCTCCAGCAGACGCTGATCATCACGACGCCGCTGATGCTGACCGCGCTCGCCGTCGCCTTCGCCTTCCGCTGCGGCATGTTCAACATCGGCGGGCAGGGCCAGTACACGGTCGGCCTGATCGGCGCGCTCTACGTCGGCACGCACCTCGAGGGCACGCCGCGCCCCCTGCACGTCGTGCTCGCGCTCTTCGGGGCGACCGTGCTCGGGGCGATCTGGGGCGGCATCGCCGGCATCCTCAAGGCGACCGTCGGCGCCCACGAGGTGATCTCGACGATCATGCTCAACTTCATCGCCATCTTCGTCGGCAAGTACCTGTTCGAGCTGGGAGGCCCGCTCCAGGGCGCCGACCCGAGCATTCCGCGCTCATTCGACGTCTTCGACTCGGCGAAGCTGCCGGAGATCTGGGGCCGCCTGCAGCCGCTCCACGCCGGTATCTTCATCGCGCTCGGGGCGCTCGTCGTCTACCACCTCCTGCTCAACCGCACGACGCTCGGCTACGAGGTGCGCGCCGTCGGCTTCAACCCGGAGGCTGCCCGTTACGGCGGCATCTCCGTGTCGAGGAACTACTTTCTCGCGCTCGCCATCTCAGGCGCGTTCGCCGGCCTCGCGGGCGCCGTCGACCTGCTCGGCTGGAAGTTCCGCATCGCGACGAACGACCTCGACACCAGCGCGATCGGCTTCATCGGCATCGCGGTCGCCCTCCTCGGGCGCAACAAGGCGGTCGGGATTCTCTTCGCCTCGCTGCTCTTCGGCGCCCTTCAGGTCGGGACGTCGGCCCGCCAGCTCGACCCGGAGGTGTTTCCGGCCGAGCTCGCCGGCAACCTGGCGACGATGATCCAGGCGCTGATCATCCTCTTCGTCGGCGCGGAGCTCATCATCGTCTACCTGTGGGGCCTCCGGCGCCGGGCCGGCTTCGCCGGACCCGCGCGCGTCCAGCCGGAGCTGAAGGCATGAGCACACTCGAGGCCGCCTCCGCCGCCGACCGGCTCCGCCGTCTGACCGAGCCGCGCGCAATCGCGATCCTCGGAATCGCGCTCGGGATTCTCGCGTTCTGGCTCGCGCTGCCTCCCTGGGGGATCGACGCGGCCGGCGTCCCGCTTGCGGTCGCGATCCTCGCCGCCGCCGCCGGACTGTGGTCGTACGTCCGCGGCGAGCGCAAGCTGGGGGCCTGGGCGATCGCGGTGGCGGTCGGCGGAGCGGCCGCGGCGCTCTGGGCGCAGGGGCGGGACGACGCCTCGCTTGACGCGGTCGTGAACGCCGGGCTCGTGGCGGCGATGCTGCGCTTCGCCACCCCGCTCGCCTTCGCCGCGATCGGAGGCATCTTCTCCGAGCGCTCCGGCGTCGTGAACATCGGCCTCGAGGGGATGATGCTCTCGGGCGCGTTCTTCGGGATCTGGGCGGCGGCGTGGAGCGGCTCCTGGGTCGTGGGCCTCGGTTTCGCGGTCCTGGCCGGCGGCCTGATGGCGCTCATCCATGCGTTCGTCTCGATCCACCTGCGCGCCGACCAGATCGTGAGCGGCTTCGCGATCAACTTCCTCGCGCTGGGCCTGACGGGATACCTGTTCCGATACATCTACGGCACGCAGGGAACGCCGTCGGACATCTCGCGCATCCCGGACATCCGACTGCCGGGGTTCGTCCGCGACATCCCGTTCATCGGTGAGGTCTTCGGCCAGCTCAGCCTGATGATCTGGCTCATGTTTGCGCTCCTCGTACTGTCCTACCTCGTCCTCTTCAAGACGCCGGTCGGGCTGCGGCTGCGCTCGGTCGGCGAGCATCCGCGCGCGGCCGACACGGTCGGCATCTCGGTGTACAAGGTCAGGTACACGGCCGTGGTCGTGTCGGGGATGCTCGCCGCGCTCGGCGGCGCGTATCTCTCGATCGGCTTCACCGGGACGTTCAACGAGAACATGACCGCGGGCCGCGGCTACATCGCGCTCGCCGCCGTCATCTTCGGCAAGTGGCGACCAGGACCCGCGTTCAGCGCGTGCCTCCTGTTCGGCTTCGCGAGCGCGATCTCGATCCCGCTCCAGCGCGAGGCCGACGTCTCGGCGAACCTGCTCTCGACCCTCCCGTACGTCCTCACGCTGGTCGCGCTCGTGGGCGTGATCGGGCGCTCGATCCCACCCGCGGCGGTTGGTCGGCCTTACACGAAGCAGTAAGCCGGCCCGGAACGGAAGGGCATGGGCGTCGGTCCTCGTCGGCCTGCCGGCGGCGGCTGCGCTGCCGGCAGCCGTCGTCGCAGCCGAGATCGGAGACCTGATCAGGCTGATCGAGGCGGCCGGCGCGATCCCCGTGGCGGCGGTGCTCGGAATCGGCGCGATCGTCCTCGCCCGGCGCGCGCGCCGGAGGACCGAGCGCACCCTCGGGCGCGTCGGCGGGCGCGCCGTGGCGCGCGTCGGCCGGGCGCTCGGCGTCCTCGCGGTCTGCCTGGCGCTGTCGGCCTCGATCGCCGTCGGCTTCTACCTCGTGCTCACCCGCGTCGCCGACTAGGCGGTCCACGACTACAATCGACCCGTGTTCGAGATCGGAAACAGTCTCCGCGAGGCGCGTCTGCGCCACGGCTACGACCTCGTCGACGCCGAGCAGACGACCAAGATCCGGTCGAAGTACCTGCGCGCGCTCGAGGACGAGCGTTTCGAGCTGCTGCCCGCGCAGACGTACGTCAAGGGCTTTCTCCGCTCGTACGCCGAGTACCTCGGCCTCGACGGACAGCTCTATGTGGACGAGTACAACTCGCGCTACGTGACGGGCGAGGAGGAGGCGCCGCTGCGGCCGCGCCGCAGCCCGCACAGCACGGCCCACCGCCGCGTGGAGTCGAGCGTCCTGCTCGTCGCGCTCGCCGGGATCGCCGCGGTGACCGCACTCGTGATCGTCGCCTGGAAGTGGGGGGGCAGCGAGCCGACCCAGATCGTCGGCGTCCAGCCGGGGCCTGTGGTCAGGCCGCCCGCGGCCGTGTCGCCGCCGGCGGCGCCGGTTACGCCAGCCAGCCGCTGGATCGCCCTGCGGCTGAGCGCGCCGCACGGAAACTCGACGGTGGCGGTGTACCGAGGCTCGGCGACCGGGAAGCTGCTCTACGAGGGCACGCTCGAGCAGGGCCGGCCGGCTCTCCAGTTCACCGGCAAGCGTCTCTGGCTGCTGATCAGCGAGCCCGGGAACCTCGCCGCGCGCATCAACGGGCGCTCCGTGAGGCTGCCGGGGGACGGCTCGGCGCCGATCGTCGCGGTCGCCTCGGCCAGGGGCATCGCCGCCGCACCGCCGGCTTGAGCCGTCCGCGAGCGGTCGTCGTCGTCACGGGCAGCGAGCTCGTGCGCGGCGAGCGCACCGACCTGAACGGGCCGTTCCTCGCCCGCGAGGCGCTCTCGCTCGGGCTCGAGCCGGCTCGGATCATCGTCGTCGGGGACCGTCCGGAGGAGCTCGCACCGGCACTCGAGGAGGGTCTCGCGGCCGAGCTCTGCCTCGTCTCCGGCGGACTCGGCCCGACGCACGACGACCGCACGGTCGAGCTCGTCGCACAGGTGACCGGGCGGCCTCTCGCCGTCCGGCCGGAGCTCGAGCGGGAGATCGGCGACTTCTCGCGCCTGCTCGCGAAGCGGCTGCGGCGTCCGTTCGCGGACTTCGAGGCGGGCGTGCGCAAGCAGGCGTCGCTGCCCGAGGGCGCGGTCTCGCTGGGCCTCGCCGGCACGGCACCCGGAATGCTCCTCGAGCACGACGGTACGGTCGTCGTCGTCCTGCCCGGCCCGCCCCGCGAGCTGCAGCGGCTGTGGCCGCACGCGCTCGAGACGCAGCCGTTCCGGGCCCTGCTCGCGCGAACTCGCCCGCCCGGCCGCCGCACCC
>JBOHAW010000311.1:0-6261 GCA_050697975.1 Gaiellaceae bacterium | reverse complement strand
AGCTCGACGCCGAGCTCTTGCGCCAGCCTGCGGACGAGCGGCGTCGCGCGCACGCCCGCCGGCTTCAGGGCGGCCGCGGCCGCCGGCTGCGCCGCGACGTCCGCACCGTCCCCGATCACGACGATCACGGTGCCGACCGGGACGACCTGTCCCTCCGCGGCCAGGATCCGCGCGACCGTGCCCGCAGCCGGGGAGGGAATCTCGACCGTCGTCTTGTCCGTCTGGATCTCGACGAGCGGGTCGTCCTCGGCCACCGTCTGGCCCTCGGCGACGAGCCAGCGCGCGATCTCGCCCTCGGTCAGACCCTCCCCGAGGTCGGGCAGCTTGAACTCGTACGCCATTACGGCGGCGGAGGATACTCGCGGGCCCGTTCGTTCCGGCGGGACATGTCCGGGGTCAGACCCTAGAACTCGAGCAGCTTCCGGGCGGCGTCCACGACGCGGGCGACCGACGGCATGTACGCGTCCTCGATCTGCCAGTACGGGTAGGGCACGTCGTAACCCGTCACGCGCAGCACCGGCCCGCGCAGGTCGAGGATCGCCTTCTCGGCCAGGATCGCCGCCAGCTCGGCCGCGTAGCCGCAGGTTCGCGGCGCCTCCTGCACGATCACGACGCGGCCGGTCTTCGCGGCCGAGGCCAGCAGCGCGCCCTCGTCGAGCGGCTTGAGCGTCCGCACGTCGAGCACCTCGACATCGGCGTCGATCAGGTCGGCGGCCTGCTCGGCGACCGGCACCATCGAGCCGTAGGCCACGAGCGTGAGGTCGTCGCCCTCGCGCGCGAGCCGCGCTCGGCCCAGCGGGACGACATGATCGCCCTCGGGCACCTCGCCGCGCATGGTCCTGTAGTGCAGCTTCGGCTCGAGCACGACGACCGGATCCGGATCGCGGATCGCCGCCGCCAGGAGCCCCTTCGCGTCGGCCGGCGTGGACGGGATCGCGACCTTGATCCCGGGCGTGTGGACGTAGTACGTCTCGGGCGATTCGTCGTGCAGCTCGGGTGCACGCACGCCGCCGCCGTAGGGCATCCTGATCGTCAAGGGGAAGCTCATCGTTCCGCCCGTCCGCCAGCGGTAGCGCCCGACGTGAGTGATCAGTTGGTCAAGGCACGGGTAGCTGAAGGCGTCGTACTGCATCTCGCAGACGGGCCGCCAGCCGGCCATGCAGAGCCCGACGGCGGTGCCGAGGATCCCGGCCTCGGCGAGCGGCGTGTCGACACAGCGGTCGGGCCCGAAGCGCTCGCGCAGCCCGGCCGTCGCGCGGAAGACGCCGCCCGCGCGCCCGACGTCCTCGCCCATCACGAGCACCGAGTCGTCGCGCTCGAGCTCGACGTGGAAGCAGTCGTTGACCGCCTCCACGAGCAGGAGCTCAGCCACCGAGGATCCTCCGCAGCTCGGCCAGGTCGTCGCCGAACGACGCCGGGGGATCGGCGAGGGCATGCTGGAACAGCAGCCCGGGGTCGGGCGGCGGCTCGGCCTCCGCGTGGGCGATCCCCTGGCGCATCAGATCGGCCGCCTCGGCCCGGATTTGATCGGCCTGCTCGTCGCGCAGGACGCCGAGCCGCCGGAGGTAGCCCTCGTACCGGCCGAGGCACTCGCGCTTGCGTTCCTCTTCGACGCGCTCGAGATCGATGTAGGCACTTTGGTCGTCGGCGGTCGCGTGCGGCGCCGTCCGGTAGCTGACCGCCTCGATGAAGGTCGGCCCTCCGCCGGAGCGGGCCCGCTCGGCCGCCTCCCGGGTGGCCTCGTACACCGCCAGCACGTCGGTGCCGTCCACGCGCACGCCCGGCATGCCGTAGCCGACCGCCTTGTCGGCAAGCGTCTCGGCCGCGGTCTGCGCCGACAGCGGCGTCGAGATCGCCCAGCCGTTGTTGTTGCAGAAGAGGATCACCGGCGCGCGCATCACAGCGGCGAAGTTCGCACCCTCGTGGAAGGAGCCCTCGGACGTGGCGCCGTCGCCGAAGTAGACGATCGCGATCGCGCTCTCGCCCTTCAGGCGCTTGCCCCAGGCGAGACCGGCGGCGTGCGGCACGTGCGTGCCGATCGGAACGCAGATCGAGGCGACGTTGTAGTCGGCCGGGTTCCACCAGCCGGCCGGGTGGCCGCGCCACCACGAGAGCACGGTCGAGGCCGGCATCCCGCGCAGCAGGCCGATCGCCGACTCGCGGTAGCTCGGGAAGATCCAGTCCTCGTCATCGAGCGCGTACACCGAGCCCGCCTGCATCGCCTCGTGGTTCCAGAAGATCGCGTACGTGCCGATGCGCCCCTGGCGATGGTAGACGACCGAGCGCTCGTCGTACGTGCGCAGGAGGACGAGCGAGCGGTAGAGCTCGAGAAAGTCCGACTCGTCGAGGCCTTCGACCTCGCCGTCCGGCACGCTGTCGCCGTCGCCGATCACACGCCGCAGATCGCGCCCGGCAGGAAGAACCTGCGCCATTGCAGGCGCGAATCTACCTAAGCCAGGACGAGGACGGCCCCGCGCTCGGCCTCGAACGCGGCCTCCGTCACGTCGCCGAGGTCCTCGCCGTCGACCTGGAGCGGCGTGGGGCGGTCGCACGCCGCGTCGATCCGGTCGACGTCGTGACGATAGAGGACACGAGGGTCGTCCTCCTGTCCGCCGCCCCGCGCGAGGTAGAAGAGGAAGCGAGGCAGGAGTCCGGGCGTGAGGCGGCGCGGCCCGACGACGTCCAGCCCGAGCTCGAAGCGCGCGAGCGGCGCCACGCGCAGCGGAAACGGTCCTGCGTACGTGTAGGGATCGGCGTTGGCGACGAGGGCGAAGGCGACCCGGCCGAGGCCTGCGAGCGCGATCTCCGGCTGCAGGCGCGCGCGATGCTCGACGAGCGTGCGCACGGCCGTCCAGGCGAAGGCGAGGTCGCCGGCGCGCTTTCCCTCGCCGGTCCGACCGAGCGCGTCGACGCGGCGAACGAGCTCGGCGTCGAGCCCGAGCCCCGCGCTGAAGCCGAAGCGCCTCCCGTTCGCGCGACCGAGGGAAATCCGTCGCGGGCGCGCGCTGGTGAGGCGCTCGGCCGCCTGCACCGGATTGCGGGGAAGCCCGAGCGCACGGGGCAGCACGTTCGTCCCGCCGCCCGGCACGAAGCCGAGCGGGGTCTCGCCGTCGGCGCCGTTCAGGACCTCGTTGAAGCCGCCGTCGCCGGAGAAGACGTACAGGCGCTCCACTCGTCCCGAAGCATCGCGCGCAAGCTCGGTCGCATGGCCGGGGCTCTCGGTCGTCGCCAGGTCGACCGGGCCGAGCGCGCGCATGACGGCGTCCACCCGCTCGTCGGTGACCGCGCTGGCGTAGGGGTTCACGATCAGCAGCGCCCGGGCCATGCGCCCAGGATGGCACGGCCTAGGACGCAGGCGTCGCGTAGCCGCGCATGCCGTCGACCAGCAGCGCGTAGAAGCGATCCGCGAGCTCGTCGGTGTCGCGGCCGGGCTGGAGCCACGTGTACGCCCAGTTCGCCGCCGAGAGCGCGAGCAGGGCGGCGGTGGCCTCGTCGAGATCGGTGCGCAGCCCGCCCAGCTCCCGGCCCTCGCGAAAGAGCGTCCGGAAGCGTTCCTCGTAACGCCGCCGCTCGGCGAGGATCTCCTCGCGCCGCTCGCCCTCGAGGTAGCGCCATTCGCGCACGAACACGGTCGCGACGTCGAGCTGCTCGGCGACGACACGCAGGTGCGCCCGCAGTGCGAGCCGGATCTTCTCCGTCGCCGGGAAGTCCTCGCCAATCGCGTCGAGTGCGGCGTGAAAGGCCTGGGCGCCGTCGCGCATCGTCTCGTAGAGCAGGTCCTGCTTCGAGTCGATGTGCGCGTAGAGCGAGCCTTTCTGCACGCCCATCGCCGCGGCGAGGTCGCCGATCGACGTGCCGTGGTAGCCGCGCTCGGCGAACAGCCGAGCGGCCTGGCGAGTGAGCTCCGAGCGCCGGGTGGACACGCTAGACTCCTACCCTAACGATCGTTCGGTCGGAGGTGCGATGAGCGTGCGTGAACCGCGGGAGGAGCAGGAGTTTCTCGAGTACGTCCAGTCGGGCGGCCAGGTCGAGACGGGCGACTGGATGCCCGACGACTACCGCGCGAAGCTGATCAAGTTCATCGAGATGCACGGCAACTCCGAGCTCATGGGCGTGCTGCCCGAGCGCGAGTGGATCCTGCGCGCGCCGACGCTGCAACGCAAGCTCGCCCTGACCGCCAAGGTGCAGGACGAGGTCGGCCACGCGCAGCTGATCTACCGCGTCGTCGAGGACCTTGGCAAGCCGCGTGAGGCCTGTCTCGACGACCTCGTCTCGGGCAGGGCCAAGTTCCACAACGTCTTCCACTATCCGACGAGGACGTGGGGCGACGTGGGCGTGATCGCGTGGCTCGTGGACGCGGCCGCGATCATCTCCCAGAAAGCGCTTCTGAAGTGCTCGTACGCGCCGTATGCGCGGATCATGAAGAAGATCTGCTGGGAGGAGTCGTTTCACATCCTGCACGGGCGCGACGTCGTCCTGACGATGATGAACGGCACAGACGAGCAGCGCGAGCTCGTGCAGGAGGCGGTGACGCGCTGGTGGGGGCCGCTGATGCAGTTCCACGGCAACCCGATCCCCGCCGGGGACGATCCGATGGTGCACTGGCGGATCAAGAGCCAGGCGAACGAGGAGGCCCGCCAGCAGTTCCTCGACGGTTACGTGCCGCAGATCTGGGAACTCGGCCTGACGGTGCCCGACCCGGATCTCGGCAAGGACGAGCAGACCGGGGTCTGGCACTACGGCGAGCCCGACTGGGCCGAGCTGAGGCACGTGGTCACCGGGCACGGCCCGAAGAGCCAGGAGCGGCTCGAGCTCCGGCGGCGCTTCCTCGAGCAGGAGGCGTGGGTCCGGCAGGTCGTGCTGGCCGAAGCAGCGTGATCTGGGAGGTCTTTCGCCAGGAGCGGAAGGGCCAGCCTTTCCAGCACGCGGGCTCCCTGGACGCGCCCGATTCGGTGTTCGCGGAGACGTGGGCGCGCGAGCAGTACGGTCGCCGGCAGGAGTCGGAAGCGCTCTGGATCGTTCCGCGCGAGGCGATCTGCGACGTGCACGACTTCCCGGACGAGCTGAACAAGACGTACCACCGGGTCGACGGCTACTCGCTGAAGGCGAAGCTGAAGGAGGCGCGTGAGCGAGCGGGCACGGCTGCTGCTGCAGATCGCTGACGACGAGCTCGTGCTCGGCTGGCGCGACTCGGAATGGACCGGGATCGCGCCGTCGCTCGAGGAGGACGTCGCGTTCTCGTCGATCGCCCAGAACGAGATCGGGCACGCGCGCGCGCTCTACGAGCTCGCGGCCCGAGAGCTCGGGACGACCGCCGACGAGCTCGCGTTCGATCGCGATCCGTCCGAGTACGCGTGCGCGCCTCTGGTGCAGATCCACGAGCTCGACTGGGCGCGGACGATCGCGCGTCACTTCCTGTACGAGACGGCGGATGCGATCCGGCTGGAGGCGCTCAAGTCGTCGAGCGACGCGGAGGTCGCAGGTCTGGCGGCCAAGATGGACCGCGAGGAGACCTACCACCGGATGCACGCGGAGATGTGGGCTCGCCGCTTGCGGGCGGAGCGACGATTCCGCGATGCGCTCGACGCGTACTGGGGCTATGCCCTCGGTGTGCTCGACGAGCCGCAGCGGCCGGAGCTGGTCGCACGCGTGCACGGCTTCGGACTCGAGCCCGAGGAAGCGGAGCCGGTCGAGCGCGCGGTATCCGACGAGTTCCTTCCATTCTGGGAGGAGATGACGATGGTCCGACGCAGCGTCCCGGGCGCGACGTGGTGACACGCGAGCAGGTCTGGGCCGCGCTCGCGGAGATCCCCGATCCGGAGATCCCCGTCATCTCGCTCGTCGATCTAGGAGTCGTCCGCGACGTCGCCGTGGAAGACGAGCGCGTGCGGGTCGAGTTCACGCCGACGTTTCTGGGTTGCCCCGCGCTCGAGACGATGCGCGACGCGATCGCCGCGCGGATCCGCGAGCTCGGGGCCGAGCCCCAGGTCGACGTTCTGCTCGACGACTCGTGGTCGACCGACCGGATTACGGCGGCCGGACGCGAGAAGCTGCGCGCGTCGGGCTTCGCCCCGCCGCGGCCGCGCGCGGACGGCGCGCCGACGCTCGTCCAGCTGCAGAGCGCGGTGTTCCGCTGCCCGTACTGCGGCTCGCCGGAGACGAGGCTCGAGAACATCTTCGGCCCGACGCCGTGCCGCTCGCTGCGCTGGTGCGCCGGATGCCGTCAGCCCTTCGAGCAGTTCAAGACGATCTGAGCCGGTT
>JBOHAW010000310.1:0-9363 GCA_050697975.1 Gaiellaceae bacterium | reverse complement strand
ACTGCTTCGTGGGCGCCTCGCTCACCGTCAAGCCCGTCTACCGCTGGCGCGTGAACGGCGAGGAGGTCAGCGTTCCAGCGGAGCCATCGTGAGCCCCAGGTCGCGCAGCTGCGTCCAGTAGAGCTCCACGGCCTCCCGGTGCCCGGACCAGACGACGGCCCGGCCGCTGCTGTGGATCCGGAGCACCTTCCAGGCATCGCCGAGGCCAGTGCCAGAGCCGCGGTCGAGCCGCTCCCTCGGCGGAGTCGTGGTCGCCGGAGCCACGGCGTCAAGATAACGTGACCGACGTGAGCACGGTCGCTCTCGACGTCGCCGCCGTTCGGGCCCGCTTCTCCGCGCTCGACCGGGAGCTCGTCCGCTTCGACGCACCGGGAGGAACGCAGGTGCCGGACGAGGTGATCGAGGCGATCGCCGCCTACTTGCGCGAGTCGAACGCGAACGTGAGCGGGCCGTACGGGCCGAGCCGGCGCACCGAGGCGCTGGTCGCGAACGCGCGCCTCGCCGCGGCGGGCTTCCTCGGGTGCGCGCCCGAGGAGGCGATCTTCGGCGCGAACATGACGACGCTCAACTTCGCGCTCTCACGCACCCTGGGTCGTGAGCTGCACGCCGGCGACGAGATCGTCGTGACGAGGCTCGACCACGACGCGAACGTGTCGCCGTGGCTCGAGCTCGCCCGCGACCTCGACCTCGTCGTGCGTTTCGTCGACATCCACGACGACTGCACGCTCGACCTGGACGATCTCGAGCAGCAGCTCTCGGGCCGGACGCGCGTCGTCGCGTTCCCGGTCGCCTCGAACGCGGTCGGGACGCTCACGGACGTGCGCCGGATTGCTGGGCTCGCGCACGAGGCGGACGCCCTCGCCTGGGCGGATGCCGTCCACTACGGCCCGCACGGTTCGATCGACGTCGCCGACCTCGGCGTCGACCTGCTCGTCTGCTCGCCCTACAAGTTCTTCGGGCCCCATCTCGGACT
Organism: Gaiellaceae bacterium; assembly: GCA_050697975.1. Lineage (GTDB taxonomy): Bacteria > Actinomycetota > Thermoleophilia > Gaiellales > Gaiellaceae > JBOHAW01. The sequence goes on along the minus strand of JBOHAW010000310.1, from coordinate 8,390 downwards.
CGCGTTCGGCCGGCGCGAGCTGCTCGAGCGCTGGCGCCCGTACAAGGTGCGTCCCGCGGCGAACGAGCCGCTCGGAAGCCGCTTCGAGACCGGCACGATGGCGCACGAGCTCCTGTCCGGCTTCGTCGCCGCCGTGGACTACATCGACTCGATCGGCTGGGACGCGATCAGGGCGCACGAGCACGAGCTGGGCGAACGCTTCCTCACCGGCCTCCCCGAGTCGTGCACCCTCTACGGCCCGCGCACGATGGAGGGCCGCGTGGCCACGTTCGCGTTCAACGTCGACGGCCTGGGCCCGCGGGAGGCGGCGACGCTGCTGGGCGAGCGCGGCTTCGCCGTGTGGCACGGGAACTACTACGCGGTCGAGGTGATGAACCGCCTCGGGCTGCCGGACGGAGCCGTGCGGGCGGGGATCGTGCACTACAACACGGCCGAGGAGGTCGACGGGCTGCTGGCCGCGTTGAGCGAGCTGTGAAGCTCCTGGTCCTGGGCGGGACGAAGTTCCTCGGCCGCGCGGTCGCCGAGGCGGCTCTCGCCCGCGGCCACGAGCTGACGCTCTTCAACCGCGGCGAGACGAACCCGGGGCTCTTCCCCGAGGCCGAGCACCTGCGCGGCGACCGCGACGGCAACCTGCGAGCGCTCGCGGGACGGCAGTGGGACGCGGTCGTCGACCCGTCCGGCTACGTGCCGCGTGTCGTCCGCGCGTCGGCCGAGTTGCTCCGTGAGAGCGGGCACTACGTCTTCGTCTCCAGCATCTCGGCCTACGCCGAACCGCTGCCGCGCGGCTACGACGAGGGCGCGCCGACGCACGGCGACCCGCAGGGCGAGAGCGTCCAGGAGGAGTACGGCGAGCTGAAAGCCGCGTGCGAGCGCATGGTCGCCGAGGTCCTTCCCGACCGCTCGGCCTCGATCCGCGCCGGTCTGATCGTCGGGCCGCACGACCCGACCGACCGGTTCACGTACTGGGTGACGCGCCTGGCCCGGGGCGGCGACGTGCTCGCGCCCGGCAGCCCCGACCGCCAGGTGCAGTTCGTGGACGTCCGCGATCTCGGCACCTGGATCGTCCGCGTGGCGGAAGAGCGCCGCGCGGGCCCCTTCACCGCGACCGGGCCGATGCCGCCGGTGACGATGGGGCAGCTGCTCGAGACGTGCCGGACGGTCTCGGACGAAGACGCGCGCCTCCTGTGGGTGGCTGAGGATTTCCTCCTCGAGCGTAGCGTCGGTGAGTGGATGGAGCTTCCGCTCTGGGTGGCCGGCGACGAGCACTTCATGGAGGCCGACGTCTCGCGCGCGGTCGCTGCCGGCCTGACGTACAGGCCGGTCGAGGAGACGGTTCGCGACACGCTTCGCTGGGCGGACGGGGCGGGCGAGACGGCCGCGCCACTCGCCAGCGGAATGACGATCGGCAAGGCGGGCATGGAGCCCGCGCGCGAGGCAGATCTGCTCGCCGAGTGGGAGGCTAGAAACCTTGCTGGCCCGACGGATGGACGGTGAGCTCGTCGACGATCAGGTGCTCGGGGTGGTCGAGCAGCGCCGCGATCAGCTCCGCGAGGTGGTCGGTCGGCAGGCCGCGCTCGGCTCCGCGTGAGTCCGCCGGCGCGAAGTCGCCGAAGGAGGTGTCGATCACGCCCGGCATCACGGTGCAGACCTTCACGCCGCGGTCCTTGACCTCGCGCAGGAGCGAGCCCGAGAAGCCGAGCAGGCCGAACTTCGTCGCCGTGTAGACGGCCATGCCCGGGTTGAAGCGGCGGCCGAGGTCGGAGCCGACGTTCACGATCAGGCCTCTTCGAGCGGCGAGCATGTCCGGCAGGACGGCGAGCGTGCAGAGCATCGTCCCGGTGAGGTTGACGTCCACCGTGGCTCGGATCTCGTGCTCGTCCGACTCCTCGAAGGGCCGGCTCGCGCCGATGCCGGCGTTGTTCACGAGCACGTCGACCGGGCCGTGCCGCTCGCGCGCCGCCGAGACGAGCGCGCTGATCGACGCGGCGGAGGAGAGGTCCGCCTCGATCCAGCGCTCGCGCAGCTCGGGCGGCTCCGTGCGCGAGGCGAGCACGACGTCGAGACCGCGAGCGACGAGCGCGTGGGCGACGGCGAGCCCGAGGCCGCGCGAGGCTCCGGTTACGATCGCGGTCCGGTAGCGCATGGCCCGAGACTATTCAACGACGCCGCTCTCGAAGAAGCTCGGCGCGAAGCCGGGCACGGGCGTGCTCGTGCTCTTCGCCGCCGAGCGGGCGGAGCTCGAACGGCGCCTCGACGGTCTGAAGGGGCAGATGGCGCCGGCCGACGGCCTCTGGATCGCGTGGCCGAAGAAGGCGTCCAAGGTCGAGAGCGACCTCAGCTTCGAGAACGTCCAGGAGCTGGGCCTGGCCGCAGGGCTCGTGGACAACAAGTCGTGCTCGATCGACGGCGACTGGCAGGCGCTGCGCTTCGTCTACCGGCTGCGCGACCGCCCCGCGGACAAGCCCCGAGAAGACGCGTCCAGGGGTCAGACCGCTTAACAGAGCGGCGGCGGGCGAGCCGCGCGTGACGCCGGCACTCTCGCTGGTCATACCGGGTCGGATCGCCGCGGCGGCGGCTCGCGCGCCGGCGACGCGGGACATGTCCCGGGGTCAGACCCCTTCACGGGCGGTCGCCTACGTGTAGGCGGCCCGGGCGCGCGCCCAGCGCTCGTCGTCCGTCCTGATGCGGTCGGGGTCGACCCCGCGCGCTTCCGCCAGGTCGAGGGTCAGGAGCTGGAAGCGGACGACGTCGACGACCGGATGCCGGGTCGGCACGAGAGTCGTCTCGCACCCGAGCTCGCGGAGCGCCGCGACCGCGTCACGAGCCCGCTCGGCCGCTCGACCCTCCCCTTCGAGCACGAACGCCCGCACTCGCTCGTCGATCGCCGCCAGGTGGCCGTGCAGGAGCTGCTCGGTGTGGTGCGCCTCGGCGGCCACGAACGCCCCCTCGCGGAGCTTCAGCGCCGCCTCCTGTGCCGTCGGCCAGTCGCGCCCCGCGCCCGCGATCACGAACCGGTCGTGATCCGACACCGGCTCCCGCTGCCCGAGCGCCTCCCCGACCGCATCCGGTAGCCACGAGACGTCCTCGCCGCGGAGCGCGGCGAGCGCCGCGACCGCACACGTGTAGCTCGCGGTGTGGCACCAGCTCTCCTCGATCGCCGGCGTCGTCACGACGACCTCGTCGCAGAGCTCGGCGATCGGCCCGTCCGGCCGTCCCGTCACGAGCCACTTCGGACCCGCGAACGCCCTCGTCGCCTCGAGCGTCAGCGGCGTCTCGCCCTCGTGGCTCAGAGCCACAAGGAGGTCGGCGCCTCGCTGCGGCGCGAGCACCAGCTCGAGCGCCTGCACCGCCTCGCCGCCCGTCTGCGCGGCGTGGAACGACGTGCCGCAGCCCGTGAAGAGCACGCGGCCGCCGGGGAGCCGGAGGTCCCGTGGCACCTGCCGCAGCCAGTCCGGCTGCGCGAGGATCGCCGCCCGCGTGCGCTCTCCCGCCATACGGGCGTCTATACCATGCTCGCCGTGGACGGCTTCCCCTTCGTGCACCGCGAGAGCGTCCGCTTTCGCGATCTCGACGGCTTCGGCCACGTCAACAACGCGGTCTACCTGACCTACATGGAGGAGGCGCGCAACGCCTTCCTCGCGCACCTCGGACTCGCCCGCAGCATCGAGGAGATCACAATGATCCTCGCCCGCGCCGAGGTCGACTTCCGCGCCGAGGCGACGGTCGGCGAGACGGTCGAGATCGGCGTGCGCCCCTCGCGCTTCGGCACGAAGAGCTTCGACCTCGAGTACGAGCTCAGAGCCGGCGGGCGGCTCGTCGCGGAGGCGAAGACCGTCCTCGTCGCCTACGACTACGGGAGCGGCGCGTCGATCGAGATCCCCGACGAGTGGAGAAGGAGCATGGCCGCATGAGCGTGTACGACCGCCGGACCCTGTCGAACGGCATCCGTGTCCTGACGGCTCCGATGCCGCACGCGCAATCCACGTCGTGCTTCCTGATGTACGCGGCCGGCTCGCGCTACGAGACGCGCGACTCCAGCGGCATCGCGCACTTCGCCGAGCACATGTTCTTCAAGGGCACCGAGCGCCGACCGCGCTCCCGCGACATCACGACCGAGATCGATGCCATCGGCGGCGAGTTCAACGCCTTCACCGGCAAGGAGTACACGGGCTACTACGTCAAGTGCGCGGCGGAGTCGCGTGATACCGCCCTCGACGTGCTCGTCGACATGATGCGCAACTCGAAGTTCGAGCCCGAGGAGATCGAGCGCGAGAAGGGCGTGATCGTCGAGGAGATGAACATGTACTTCGACACGCCGCGCGACTACATCGGCGGCCTCTACGACAGCCTCCTCTACGGCGACCAGCCGCTCGGCTGGGACATCATCGGCAGCAAGGACACGGTGCGAGCGGCCACCCGCGACTCCTTCCTCGACTACATCGGCCGCTGGTACAGGCCCGAGCGGACGGTCGTCGGCGTCGGCGGCAAGATCGAGCGCGGCCTCGAGGAGGAGCTCGAGCGGCTACTGGGCGATATCGAGGCCGCCGAGACCGGTATCCCCGAGCGGGTCGCGATCGCCGAGAACGGATCGCCACAGGTGCTGGTGCACACGAAGCCCTCCGACCAAGCGCACGTCTGCATCGGCGTCCGCAGCTACCCGCTCGAGCACCCGGACCGCTACGCCCTCCAGCTGCTCACGACCGTGCTCGGCGGCGGCATGTCCTCCCGCCTCTTCACCGAGGTGCGCGAGCGGCGGGGGCTCGCCTATTACGTCTTCGGCTTCAACAACAGCTACACCGACGCGGGCTCGCTCTACGCGCAGGCCGGCGTCGATATCAACCGCATCGACGACGCGGTCACGACGATCGTCGGCGAGATCCGCCGAATGGCCGAGGAGCCCGTCCCGGCGGACGAGCTCGAGAAGGCGCGCAGCTCGGCCAAGGGCCGCTTCGTGCTCCAGCTCGAGAGCCCGCACGGGACGATCCTGTTCGGGCTGCGGAGAGAGGTCCTCGAGGGGCAGGCGGTGGAGCCGGCCGACGCGCTGGCCGGGCTCGACGCGGTCACGGGCGCGGACGTCCAGCGGGTGGCGCAGGACGTGATCGGCGGCAACGCGCTGAACTTCGCCCTGATCGGGCCGTTCGACGACTCGGGCCGGTTCGAGAAGCTGCTCGCCTAGGCGATCACGCTACGAGAGAGGCACGGAGGCGTCAGACCTCGACCCGGATAGCCGAACGGGGCTTGGCGGCCCTGCTCGGCTCGAGAATCGGCGTCCCCGGTCGGCGAGCCAGTTAGCACCTCACCCGGCACCGCCCGTCAGAGCGCTTTCTACCCGGACGCGACAGGGCAATCCATACCACGCCGGTCGGACAGGTTCCTACTGGCCGAGGGTCCGGACCAGCCTGGAGCCGAGCGCGAGCGAACCGGCCGGGTCGATCTTCGCGCGGTAGGTGAGGACGACGACGATCCTGGGCCCGCCGGCCCCGTAGACGATCGCCGCGGTGTGGCGGACCGACTCCGTCCAGCCCTGCTTCTGCGCCATCGGCACGCTCGGCCCGAAGGCGGAGCGCAGGAGCCCGAGGTTGTCGCCGCTCCCGCCGCTCGACAGCAGCAGCCCCAGCGCGATCCGGGCCTCGTGCCGCGACAGGCCCGTGCGCCGGCGCGACAGGCCGTTGCCGAGTGCCGCCGCGTGCAGCTCGAGGAGGATGCGGCCGAGATCGTGAGCCGTCGTTCGCCGGTAGGTGAGGATCGGCAGCGGGCGGGGCGTGTCCGCTGCGGCGGCGGTGCCGAGCCGGTAGTTGCCGGTGAACGTGCTCGAGCGGGCGCCGATGCGGTCGAGCACGCGTTGTGCGATCCGCGATCCGCCCGCCTCCGAGCCGCCGAGCCGGATGAGAAGCCGGTTCGAGGCGAGGTTCGACGACCAGGTGGCGAGGTCGCGGATGTCGCGCCACGCGGACGTGCGCTCCGGTCGCGGACCGAACCGCTCGAGCGCGGCGATCAGGACGGCGAGCTTGACCGTGGACGCGGCGGGAAAGCTCGTGTCCGAGTTCCAGGCCGCCGTGCGCCCGGTCACGAGGTCGTGCACCCAGAAGGCGGCGTACCCGTCGAAGCCGCGCCCGAGTGTGCGGAGGGCGGTCGACAGCTCGGGATCGCGGCTGCGCTCACGGGTCGCGGCCCGCGCCGAGCGCGGCAACAGCCAGACCGCGCGCGACTCGTCGCGGCGGACGAGCCGCCCGTCACGCTCGAAGCGAACGCGGAGGTCGTAGCTTCCGGGACGCAGCGGCAGCCGGAACGACACGCGCCCGTGCGCGACGGGGCGCGAGAGGACGAGACGGTCTCCCGCGAACAGCTCCGCGTGCGTCGCGCCCGCCGGCGCCGGAGCGGCGACCGAGCCGAAGAAGGCCTCCCATGCGCGCGGAGACCGGATCTCGCCGGCCGCCGCTCCGCCGGCGAGGCAGGGCAGCGCAACCGCGACCACGAGCGCCAGGGAGCAGACCGTCACCCGGGGCGGCCGCGTCACGGCGAGAGTCGGTGCCCGCTCCATCAGGTCGGGCCGCTCGCGCGCGGTGAATGCCTGCACTACTCCTCGGTCGGCTCGGCGACCGCGCGCGTCTTGAGCTCCTCCACGACGGAGGGATCGGCGAGCGTGGTCGTGTCGCCGAGCGCGCGGTTCTCGGCCACGTCGCGGAGCAGGCGGCGCATGATCTTGCCGCTCCGCGTCTTCGGCAGCTCCGGCGTGAAGACGACGTTCGCCGGCTTCGCGATCGGTCCGATCTTGCGTGCCACGTGGTCGCGCAGCTCCTCGAGCATCTCGAGGGAGCCCTCCCGGCCGCCCTTGAGCGTGACGTAGGCGACGATCGCCTGCCCCGTCTGCGCATCGTTGCGGCCGCAGACGGCCGCCTCGGCGACCTGCTTGTGGTCGACGAGGGCGCTCTCGACCTCGATCGTCGAGATGCGGTGGCCAGAGACGTTCATGACGTCGTCGACCCGGCCGAGGAGCCAGAAGTCGCCGTCCTCGTCGATCCGCGCGCCGTCTCCGGCGAAGTACACGTCGCCGTACCGCGACCAGTACGTCTCGACGTAGCGGTCGTGATCCTTGTGGATGCCGCGCAGCATCGCCGGCCACGGCCGCTTGAGCACGAGGTAGCCGCCGCCGCCGGGGCCGACCTCCTCGCCCGACTCGCTGTAGACGGCCGGCTCGACGCCCGGGAAGGGCTTCGTCGCCGAGCCGGGCTTGAGCGTCGTCAACCCCGGCAGCGGCGTGATCAGGATCATTCCGGTCTCCGTCTGCCACCAGGTGTCGACGACCGGGCAGCGGTCGCCGCCGATGTGCTCCCGGTACCACATCCACGCCTCCGGGTTGATCGGCTCGCCGACCGTGCCGAGCAGCCGCAACGACGAGAGGTCGTGGCGCTCGGCGTATTCCGGCCCCCACTTCATGTGCGCGCGAATTGCTGTCGGCGCCGTGTAGAGGATGTCGACGCCGTAGCGCTCGACGATCGCCCACCAGCGGTCCTTGTCGGGGAAGTCGGGCGTCCCCTCGTACATGACGCCCGTCGTCCCGTTGCAGAGCGGCCCGTAGACGATGTAGCTGTGCCCGGTCACCCAGCCGATGTCGGCTGCGCACCAGAAGACCGAGTGGGGCTTGATGTCGAAGATGTACCGGTGCGTCGAGGCGACGCCGACGAGGTAGCCGGCGGTCGTGTGGACGATGCCCTTCGGCTTCGCGGTCGTGCCGCTCGTGTAGAGCAGGTACAGGAGGTCCTCGGCGTCCATCGGCTCGCACGGGCAGGCGGAGTCGTCGACGGCGAGCTCGTGCCACCAGACGTCACGGCCGTCCGTCATCGGGACGTCGCCGCCCGTGCGCCGCAACACGACCACTCGTCCGACCGTCGGCGAGTCCGCGAGCGCCTCGTCGGCCGTGCGCTTGAGCGGGACCGTGACGCCTCGCCGCCAGGCCTCGTCCTGGGTGATCAGCACCTCGCACTCCATGTCCTGGAGCCGGCCCCCGAGGGAGTCCGCCGAGAAGCCGCCGAAGACGACGGTGTGAGGGGCGCCGAGGCGCGCGCAGGCGAGCATCGCGATCGCGGTCTCCGGCACCATGCCCATGTAGATCCCGACCGGAGTGCCCTTGCGGACGCCGAGCTCCTTCAGGCCGTTCGCGAGCCGGACGACCTCGCGCTTGAGGTCGGCGAAGGTGAGTGCGCGGCGGTCGCCGTCGGGCTCTCCCTCCCAGTAGTAGGCGACCTTCTCGCCGAGACCGGCGTCGACGTGGCGGTCGACGCAGTTGTAGGCGACGCTGAGCCTGCCCCCGAGATACCACTTCGCGTACGGAAGCTCCCACTCGTAGAGCTCCGTGAACGGCTCGAACCACGTCACCCGCTCGCGCCCCT
>JBOHAW010000309.1:0-3073 GCA_050697975.1 Gaiellaceae bacterium | reverse complement strand
GTCAAGTGGTTCTCGAATGAGAAGGGTTACGGGTTCATCGAGCGCGAGGGTGGCGAGGACGTCTTCGTCCATTTCTCGGCGATTGCGATGGACGGCTACAAGTCGCTGACCGAAGGTCAGCGCGTGGAGTTCGAGGTCGTGCAGGGCCCCAAGGGCGCCCAGGCTTCGAACGTCATGGCGATCTAGCTCCCTTTCGGAACCGAACTCACGCGGGCCCCGAAAGGGGCCCGCTTCTTTTTGGAAGGATCTGACCCATGGCGATTACACGAGCGGATGTCCTGCACGTCGCCGAGCTGGCGCGTCTCGCGCTGACCGAGGCGGAGGTCGAGCGGCTCGGCGAGCAGCTGAACGCGATCCTCGAGGCGGTCGGAAAGGTCGCCGAGCTCGACCTGGCGGACGTCGAGCCGACGTCGCACCCGCTCGACCTCGTGAACGTGTGGGACGAGGACGAGCCCCGGCCGTCGCTCCCGCTCGAGGCCGCGCTCGCGAACGCGCCCGAGCGAGAGGGCGACTTCTTCCGCGTGCCGCCGTCCGGCACGCCGGCCTCGAGCGCGCCATGAGTCACGAAGCCGGCACAGACGCGTGCGCCCGGGCTCGATACGCTGTTCGCAGGGGCTCCGGGGAGCCCCAGGGGGCAGTTTGGGGGGCGATCTGCGGGGTGGGGGCGTGATCGACACCCTGCGCCTCACGGCGGAGGAGGCGATGGGCCTCCTCGACCGGCGGGAGCTCTCGTCCGCCGAGCTGCACCGGGCCTACCGCGACGCGATCGCCGAGCGCGACGGCGAGCTGCACGCCTACCTGACCACCGTCGAGGAGGCGGACGGCGAGGGCGTCCCGATCGCGCTCAAGGACGTGATCACGACCGAGGGCGTCGAGACGACGGCCGGCTCGAAGATCCTGGCCGGCTACGTCCCCGTCTTCGACTCGACCGTCGCCGCCCGCTGTCGCGCCGCCGGCCTGCCGCTGCTCGGCAAGACGAACATGGACGAGTTCGCGATGGGCTCGTCGACCGAGAACTCCGCCTACGGGCCGACGCGGAACCCGTGGGATCCCGAGCGCGTGCCCGGAGGCTCCTCCGGCGGATCGGCCGCAGCGGTCGCCGGCGGCCTCGCCCCCTGGGCGCTCGGCTCCGACACGGGCGGATCGATCAAGCAGCCGGCCTCCCTCTGCGGGATCGCCGGACTGCGCCCGACCTACGGAACCGTCTCCCGCTACGGAATCGTCGCCTTCGCCTCGAGCCTCGACCAGGTGGGCCCGTTCGCGAAGACCGTCCGTGACTGTGCGCTGCTGTACCGGATCATCGCCGGCCGCGACGCCTGGGACTCGACCACCGTCGAGCTGCCGGCGCCGGTCGAGATCCCCGAGGCGGAGGACCTGCGCGGCGTCCGCGTCGGCGTTCCGAGGGAGCTGAACGAGGCGGAGGGGATCGAGCCCGGCGTCGCCGACGCGGTGGCGCGCGCGATCGATCTCTGCCGCGAGCTCGGCGCGGAGGTGGGGGAGTGCGAGCTTCCGCGCTCAGTCGATTTCGGCCTGCCCTGCTACTACCTGATCGCGCCCTCGGAGGCGTCCTCCAACCTCGCCCGCTACGACGGCGTCCGCTACGGCCCGCGGTCGGCGGGCGCCACGCTGCGGGAGCTGCAGGAGCGAACGCGCGACGAGGCATTCGGCGACGAGCCGAAGCGCCGCATCATGCTCGGCACCTACGCGCTCTCGGCCGGCTACTACGACGCCTTCTACGGCCAGGCCCAGAAGGTGAGGACGATCATTCGCGACGAGCACGCCGCCGCGTTCGAGCGCTTCGACGTCCTCGTCAGCCCGACCTCGCCCACGGTCGCCTTCAGGCTCGGCGAGAAGACCGCGAATCCGCTCGCCATGTACCTCTCGGACCTGCTCACGATCCCGTCGTGCATGGCGGGCCTGCCCGGCCTCTCGATCCCCTGCGGCCTTTCGGAGGGCCTGCCGGTCGGGCTCCAGCTGGTCGGACCGCAGTTCTCGGAGAACACGCTCTTCCGCGCCGGTCACGCGCTCGAGCGCGCGCTCGGCTTCGACACCGTCCCGGAGCGGCTCCGATGACCTGGGAGCCCGTGATCGGGCTCGAGATCCACGTCCAGCTGAAAACGCGGACGAAGATGTTCTGCCGCTGCGAGGCGGGCTGGGGCGCCGCGGAGAACACGCGCACGTGCCCCGTGTGCCTGTCGCACCCCGGGGCGCTTCCGGTGCCGAACCGGACGGCGATCGAGTGGGTGATCCGGCTCGGTCTGGCGCTCGGCTGCGAGATCGCGGATCGCGCCGTCTTCCACCGCAAGGCCTACTTCTACCCCGACCTGCCGAAGGGCTATCAGATCTCGCAGTACGATCAGCCTCTTTGCCTCGAAGGCAATTTGCTCGTTCCGGGTCCCGACGGCGAGCACGAGGTCGGCATCGTGCGCGCCCACCTGGAGGAGGACGCCGCCAAGACCGTCCACGTCGGGGGGAAGGGCGGCCGCATCGGCGGCGCGGACCACTCGCTCGTCGACTTCAACCGCGGCGGGACGCCGCTCGTCGAGATCGTGACGCGGCCCGACATCCACTCCGCCGAGGAGGCGAAGCGCTTCCTGCAGCTGCTGCGGCAGACCGTGATCGAGCTCGGCATCTCCGACGCGGAGATGGAGAAAGGCACCCTGCGCGCCGACGCCAACGTCTCGGTGCGCAGGGAGGGCGAGTCGGCGCTGCGCACCCGCACCGAGCTCAAGAACATGAACTCCTTCAACTACATCGCGCGCGGGATCGAGGCCGAGGTGGCGCGCCAGATCGAGGTGTGGGAGTCGGGCGGCGAGGTCGTGCAGGAGACCTACGACTTCGACCCAGCCACGGGCGCGCTGACCGCGCATCGCTCCAAGGAGGAGGCCGACGACTACCGCTACTTCCCCGAGCCCGACCTCGTGCCGATCGAGCCGCCGGCCGAGCTCGTCGAGCGGCTCCGGGCCGAGGTGCCGGAGCTGCCCGGTGCCCGCATCCGCCGGCTCGCGCCCGCCGTCGGCTTCGACGCCGCCGCCGGGCTCGTCCCCGGCGGGCGGGACGGGCTCTACGAGCG
>JBOHAW010000308.1:0-11403 GCA_050697975.1 Gaiellaceae bacterium | reverse complement strand
ATCCGACGCCGCACCACGACCTCGGCCGCATGTGGCTCGAGCGCACCGGTCTGCCGATGGTGTTCGCCGTCTGGGCGGCGCCGGAGCCGCCGGCGCCCGGCCTGCCGGAGCTCGAGGAGGCGCTGGTCGCCTCGGTGCGGCTGGCGCGGGCGGAGCCCGAGCGGCTCGCGCACGAGGCGGCCGAGCGCTACGGCTACCCGGCCGGTTTCCTCGCGCGCTACTTCGAGAAGCTGCGCTACTCGTTCGGGCCGCGCGAGCGCGCGGGCCTCCTCACCTTCCTCGAGCTGGCGCGCGAGGCGGGCGAGCTGGAGCGCGTGCCGGAGCTCCGGTTCGCGCGGGACGAGGTGACGGCATGAGCGCCCCGCTCCGGGGTCAGACCCCGGACACGGCCCGATCGGTCGGGGCGATTCTCGGCGCGGCACTCGCCGGCGAGCGCATCTCCGACGGCGACGCCCTCGCGCTCCTCGAGTCTCGCGACCTCCTCTCGGTCGGCCGCGCGGCGAACGAGTTGCGCGGGCGCAAGACCGATCCCGGCCGGATTACGTTCATCGTCGACCGCAATCTCAACTACACGAACATCTGCGTCACCGACTGCGACTTCTGCGCCTTCTACCGGCGCCCCGGCGACCGGAGCGAGGGCTACCTGCTGCCGAAGCCGGTCATCTTCAAGAAGATCGAGGAGACGCTCGCGATGGGCGGAACGGGCGTGCTCATGCAGGGAGGCCACCATCCGGACCTCGGGATCGAGTACTACGAGGATCTCTTCCGCTCGATCAAGGCGCGCTACCCGATCCACCTGCACGCGCTCTCGCCGCCCGAGATCCAGCACGTCTCGCGGCGCTCGAAGCTGACGGTCTGGGAGACGGTCTCGCGCCTGCGGGACGCCGGGCTGGACTCGATTCCGGGCGGCGGCGCGGAGATCCTCGTCGACCGCGTGCGCGACGTGATCGCGCCGAAGAAGACGCGCTCCGACGAGTGGCTCGAGGTGATGCGGCATGCGCACCGGCTCGGGATGTCGACGACCGCGACGATGATGTACGGCCACGTGGAGACGCGCGCCGACCGAGTCGAGCACATGCGCCGCATCCGGGATCTCCAGGACGAGACGCGCGGTTTCCGCGCCTTCATCTCGTGGACGTTCCAGGCGGACGGCAACCGCCTTGCGGCCGTCGTGCCGCACGAGGCGCTGCCGACCTCGTTCGAGTACCTGCTCACGCAGGCGGTGAGCCGGATCTACCTCGACAACGTCGACCACATCCAGTCCTCCTGGGTGACGCAGGGGATGAAGATCGGCCAGGTGGCGCTCGGCTTCGGCGCCGACGACATGGGCTCGGTGATGATCGAGGAGAACGTCGTGTCCGCCGCGGGCACGACGCACCGCACCTCGACCGAGGAGCTCGTCCACCTGATCAAGGCGTTGGGGAAGATCCCCGTGCAGCGCGACACCCTGTACCGCGAGGTCAAGGTCTGGAACTGACCGTCGCTCGATCCCGGGAGGCGCGCCGGTAGGGTCCCGGCGGGTGGAGACCGACCACACGCGTGTCGAGCGCCGCCTGCTGGACGAGGCCTTGCAGCCCGGCACGGTCGCGCTGGACGCCGGGTGCGGGCGCACGACGCGGCTGTGCGACTATCGCGACCGCATCGTCCGCCTCGTCGGGGTGGACAGCGACGAGGCGGCTGGGCGCGAGAACCCGTATCTGGACGAGTTCGTGCCGGCCGACCTCGACGGGTCGCTGCCGTTCGGCGACGACAGCTTCGACCTGGTCTACGCGAACTTCGTGATCGAGCACCTGGAGCATCCCGACCGCGCCTTCGCCGAGTGGCGCAGGGTGCTGCGACCCGGCGGCCGGCTCGTGTTGCTGACCAGCAACCGGGCCAGTCCCCTCATGGCCGCAGCGGACATGCTGCCGGAGCGCGTCCGGCTGGCGATCAAGCGGCGCGGCGCGGGCGCGGCGGAGCGCGACGTCTATCGGACCCGATACCTGGCGAACACGCCGCAGCGGCTGGCGTCCATCGCGGCGTCGGCGGGATTCCAGCCGGTCTCGGTCGACTACGTGGCCACCCTGCACCGCTACGGAGCCCGTCTCCCCGGGGCGAAGTGGCCGCTGGTCGCCGCCGAGAGGGCCGTGCCGTCGGCTCGTCGGTCGACGATCGTCGCTAGCTACCGGTAGCTCCGTCCGGGCCGCGACACGCTGTACCGAGAGGTCAGGGTCTGGAACTAGCGGATCCTGAAGACGTACGGCTGGAAGGTCGCGGTACCGCCGGCGTAGCTCGCCGAGATCACGATCGAGATGCGCTTGCCGCGCGCGTTCCGGGGGATGATCCAGCGGCAGCGGCCCGACGTGCGCAGCGTCCTGCCGGCGATCGTCCCGCGGCAACTGATCGCAGCCGGGGTCACGTCGCTGCCGTCGGACAGCCGAAGAAGGGTCCGGCTGACGGCGAAGGCCTTGCCCGCCCGCGGCTGAGCCGGGCTGAACGCCGCGCGGACGCCGGCGATCGAGGGGGCGGCGACGGTGATCTGGAGCTCGTACGTCCAGACGCCGCCACCTTCGGGCGCCGTGTCGTTCTGGTCGTACCCCTGCGTGATCACGCGCATGTCGAAAGCGTTCGTGCCGCCGAGCTCGGCCCGGTTGATCGAGATCGTGCGGCCGCCGTCCCGGGCGGTGAGCGTCGTCTGCGGCACGTCGAAGTCGTACGTCGAACCGTTCCAGCGCCCGACCTCGACCGCGCCCCCACTCTCGAAGAGGAACCCGAGGAGGTACTCGTAGCCGGACGGGTCGCCCGTGTTCCCGCGCCGGTCGGCGTCGATCGCGAGCACGACGATGTCGTCGCCGGTCAGGATCGTCGGGCGATTCGAGAACGTGAACGAGAACGTGATCTGGCCGTTGTCGTCGTTCGCCACGACGAGCAGCGTGATATCCGGGCCCTGGCCGCCGTCGCCCGCAGGGTCGGTGTACGTCTTCGAGCCGGCCGCCTGCGCGGGTGCGCTTCCGATCAGCGCCGCACCGGCGAGAGCAAGGGCAATCGAGAGCTTGAACGGCACGGACCCCTCCTGAACTGGTTGACACCCGACTTCTACAAGGCTGTACGGATCGTGTAAAGCACGGGGCCTCACGCCGGAGGTTTCGCTACTTTCGTTCCGGGTCGTGCTCCGTAGAGTCCTCATCCTCACGCTGCTCGCGGGCCTGCAGGCCGCTCCCGCCCAGGCCGCGCGCACCCTGCTGATGCCGGGCGTGACCTACGAGCGCCAGGTGCAGTTCACCTCGCACGGCCCGGTGGCGCTGCACGTCGTCAACGCGCCGAAGCCGGGTGGGCTCTGGGCCCTCCGGCCCGTGCTCTCGAACGGTGCCATCGTCGGTCGCGAGCGCGTGACGGCCATGCAGCGAAACGTCTCCGCCGAGGCGACCGTGGCGGGGGTGAACGGGGACTTCTTCGCGCCGGCGGACGGTCGCCCGAGCGGAGCGCTGATGCTCTCGAGCGTCCTCGCGGCGCCGCCCTCGGCCGACCGCTCGAGCATCGGCGTCACGGCGGACGGCGCCGTCCGCGTCGACCGCATCCGCTTCTTCGGCACGTGGCGCGGGAACGGGCAGCGCCGGCCGGTGCTGCTCAACCGGGCGCCAGGCGCGAACGGGGTCGCGCTGTTCACGCCCTCCTGGGGCCCGGTCACGCCCACGCTGAACGGAGCCCTGGAGGCGGTGCTCGCGCCGTTCCCCGCGGCGACGCCCAACGTCGACCTCACCGGCCTCGTGGTGGAGCACCGGCAGGGCACGGGCGGCACTCCGATTCCGCCCGGAGGCGCGGTGCTCGTGGCGCGGGGCACGGGCGCGCAGCGCGTCGCGGCCGAGGCGCCGGTCGGGACGAGCCTGACCGCCCGCCTGCTGCTCAGCCCCGACTGGGCAGGCGTGGTGGACGCGATCGGCGGCGGTCCCGTGCTCGTGCGCGCCGGCAAGCCGGTGTTCCGTCACTTCGAGCTCTTCTCGACCGGGCAGCTCGCCCGCAACCCGCGAACCGCCGTGGCGCAGCGCGCCGACGGCCGCGTCCTCCTCGTCGTCGTCGACGGGCGCCAGCCTGGCTACAGCGTCGGCCTGACGAACTTCGAGTTCGCGCAGACCCTCGTTCGCCTCGGCGCCGTGGCCGGATCCGGACTCGACGGCGGCGGCTCCTCCACGATGGCGTTCGACGGGACTCTGCTCAACCGGCCGTCCGACCCCGGCGGCGAGCGAGCCGTCTCGGAGGGTTTCTTCGTCCACTACTACGGCGTCTATGCCGCGCCCGCGGCCGAGCCCGTGCTCTCGCCGAACGGCGACGGGGTCGCCGATGCGCAGAGTCTGGCCTACAAACTCGTTCGCCCTGCCACGGTCGCGGTCAACCTGATCGGGCCGGACAAGGTCGCGCGCGAGCTGGAGGCGGGTGCGAAGACGGCCGTTGGCGTCTACCGGCACGCCTGGAACGGCCTCACGGCCGAGGGCGCGCCCGAGGTGGAGGGCGGCTGGCGCTTCTCCGTCACCGCCGTCGACGACCTCGGGCGAAGCTCGACCGCCGACCGGCTCTTCTCGCTGAACCGGACGCTCGGCTCCCTGAGCGTCGCGCCGTCCGTCCTGCGGGTCTCGCCGAGCGGCGGGGCGCTGCGGGCAGGCTTCACGCTCGCGCGCGCGGCGAAGGTGACCGCGACCGTCGAGACAGCGACGGGAGCGGTGATCACCGTCGCCGGCGGCGGCAGCTTCGAGGCGGGACCCGCGACGATCGTCTGGAACGCACGGGTCGGCCGCAGGCTCGTGCACACGGGCCGCTACGTCCTGCGCATCCGGGCCGTGAACGAGATCGGGCGGGCGGATCTGACGGCTCCGTTCTCGGTGCGCCGCGTCGCCGGGCCGCCGAAAGCACGTCGCTAGTGCACCTGGAGGGGCACTACTAGACTCGCCCGGTGCCGGTCGCCTCCATCCTCAGCGAGCTCACGGACGCGCTCACGACCGTCGTCGGCGACTACGGCCTGTACGCCGTGTTCGGGCTCATGCTGATCGACGCGGTCCTGCCGGCGGCCAGCGAGCCGGTGATGGTCTACGGCGGCGCGGTCGCCGCCGGGGCCTTCGCCGGCCAGGAGATCGTCCTCTTCGGCGGCCAGATCCCGACCGGGTTCCCGGCGTACCTCGCGATCGCGCTCGCGGGCACGATCGGCTACGTCCTCGGCTCGCTCGGGGGCTGGGCGATCGGCCGCTACGGCGGACGGCCGTTCGCCGAGCGCCACGGGCGCTGGCTCCACGTGAGCGCGAAGAAGCTCGATCGGGCCGACCGGTGGTTCGAGCGCTACGGCGACGCCTTCGTCTTCCTCGGCCGGGTCACGCCGCTCCTGCGCTCGTTCGTGGCCATTCCGGCCGGGATCGGACGGATGCCGCTCGGTCGCTACACCGTCCTCACGACGCTCGGCTCCGCTCTCTGGTGCTTCGCGCTCGCCGGCATCGGCTGGGCGCTCGGGCGAAACTGGGAGCGCTTCCACCACGCCTTCCACTACGCGGACTATGCGATTGCGGCCGCTCTCGTCGTCGTGGGAGTCGCGCTCGTCCTGCGCTGGCGCTCATCTAGACTGGCCGGTCGTGCCGCAGATTCCGCTCGTTGACGTCAAGGCGCAGTACGCGCCTCTCATTCCCGAGCTGAAGCAGGCGTTCGCGGACGTCCTCGAGGACGGCCGCTTCGTCCTCGGCCCGAACGTGAAGGCCTTCGAGGAGGAGACCGCCGCCTACCTCGGCGTCCCGGAGACCGTCGGCGTCGCCAACGGCACCGACGCCATCGTGCTCGTGCTCGACGCGCTCGGGATCGGACCAGGCGACGAGGTGATCTGTCCCGCCTTCACGTTCTACGCGACCGCGGAGTCGATCGCCCGCCGTGGCGCGACTCCCGTCTTCGCCGACATCGAACCGGCCACGCTCACGATCGACCCGGCCGACGCCGCCGAGCGCGTCACGCCGCGGACGAAGGCGATCATGCCCGTGCACCTGTTCGGACGGCCGGCACCGCTGGCGGAGCTGGCGCAGCTCGGGCTGCCGATCGTCGAGGACGCGGCCCAGGCGTTCGGCTCGCCAGCGGTCGCGCGCACCGGCATCGCCTCGACGTTCAGCTTCTACCCGACGAAGAACCTCTTCGGCCTCGGCGACGGCGGGCTCGTCGCCGTGCGAGACGAGGAGCTCGCCGAGCGCGTGCGCATGCTGCGGTTCCACGGCTCGAAGGCGAAGAAGACGTTCGAGTACGTCGGGTACAACTCGCGGCTCGACGAGATCCAGGCCGCGGCGCTGCGGATCTTCCTGCGCGCGCTGGACGGCTGGACCGCCGCCCGCCGGGAGGCCGCGGCCCGCTACGCCGAGCTCGGCCTGGGCGATCTCTGCGAGCTGCCCCCGGACGAGCCCGGCCACGTGTACCACCTGTTCGTCTGCCGCTCCCCCGAGAGCGACCGGATCCGCGCCGCGCTGACCGACGCAGGGATCGGCAACGCGCAGTACTACCTTCCGCCGCTCCACCTTCAGCCGGCGCTGCGGTATCTCGGCTACCGGGAGGGCTCGCTCCCCGAGACAGAGCGCGCAGCGGCGGAGAACTTCTCCGTGCCGCTCTGGGCCGGCATCTCGGCTGGGCAGCAGGAGCAGGTCGTCGAGACCGTGCGCGCCGCGGCGAGCGTGCCCGCCGTGCCGTGATCTCGGTCAACAGGCACCGGGTGTGGCAGCTCGCGGCCGATGCGGCGCTGATCGCCGCCGCCTGGTACCTCGCCTGGAAGCTGCGCTTCGACCAGCTGAAGATCCCGGTCTTCTACCGGGACTACCTGAGCGTGGAGACGATCCTGCTGGTCGTCGCGCTCAAGCTCACCGTCTTCGTCCTCTTCGGCTTCTACAACCGCTGGTGGCGCTACGTGTCCACCCGGGACATGTGGGGCGCCGCGCGGGGCGTGGCGGCGGCGTCCATGCTCGCCTACCTCGTCTTCTACTTCGTGCCGCTCCAGGATCTGCGGGTTCCACGCGCGGTGGCGGTGATGGACACACTGCTCCTGCTCGCCTTCGTGGCCAGCTCGCGCATGCTCGCGCGCACGCTGATCGAGCGGCCGTCGGTCGGCTCGCTCGTGGCGCGCGGCCGTGAGGTGATCGTGGTCGGCGCCGGGGACGCAGCCCAGCTCGTCGTCCGCGAGCTCCAGCGCTCGCGCCATCTCGAGATGACGCCGATCGGCCTGGTCGACGACGATCCGCGCAAGCGCAACATGCGGCTGCACGGCGTGCGCGTGCTCGGGACGACGGACGATCTGCCGCACATCCTTCGCGACAACAAGCCTGACGAGCTCCTGATCGCCATCCCGTCCGCGTCGGGAGAGGCCCGCCAGAAGGTGGTCGACATCGCCCAGCGCGAGGGCGTGCCGGTGAAGACTCTGCCCGGCCTCTACGAGCTGATCGCCGGCGATCTCGACCTCGCGGGCCAGATCCGCCCGGTGCAGGTGGAGGACGTGCTCGGCCGGGAGCCGATCGAGGTCGACCTCGACTCGATCGCGTCCTATCTCGCCGACGAGACGGTGCTCGTCACCGGCGCCGGCGGCTCGATCGGCTCGGAGCTCTGCCGCCAGATCGCGCGGCTCGGCGCCTCCAGGCTCATCCTCGTCGACAACTCCGAGGCCGCGCTGTTCGAGATCGAGCGCGAGCTCGTCGGCGAGCGACGCTTCCCCGCCAGCGTCCCGGTTCTCGCCGACGTCGCAAATGCCGTCAAGGTGCGGCAGGTCTTCGACCGCTGGCGCCCGGCGGTCGTCTTCCACGCGGCGGCGTACAAGCACGTCCCGCTGATGGAGGCGAACCCCCTCGAGTCGGTGCGAAACAACGTGCTCGCGACGCAGATCGTGGCCGACGTCGCGGCCGAGTTCGGCGCCAAGCGCTTCGTCCTCATCTCCACCGACAAGGCGCTGAATCCGCGGGCCGTCTACGGCCAGTGCAAAGCGCTCTGCGAGTGGATCGTGGAGGCGCACGGGGCGCGCGACGACATCCCGACGCGGTTCGTGGCGGTGCGTTTCGGCAACGTGCTCGGCTCCTCGGGGAGCGTAATCCCGATCTTCCGGCGCCAGATCGAGCGGGGCGGCCCGGTGACCGTGACGCACCCGGAGATGACGCGTTTCTTCATGACGATCCCGGAGGCGGCCTCGCTCGTCGTGCAGGCGGGCGCGATCGGCGGCCGCGGACAGATCTTCGTGCTCGACATGGGCGAGCCGGTGAAGATCGTCGACCTCGCCGGCAACATGATCCGGCTCTCGGGCAAGGAGCCCGGGCGGGACGTCGCGATCGAGTTCGTCGGCGTTCGCCCGGGCGAGAAGCTGCACGAGGAGCTGTTCAGCGAGGCCGAGACCGTGTCTCCGACCCAGCACCCGAAGATCATGGCCGCCTCGAGGCCGCCGATCGACGGCGCCTGGCTCGAGGAGGAGCTCGCCGAGCTGGAGCACCTCGTCGAGGCGGGAGAGACGTTGGAGCTCGTCTCCCGGCTCTCGGGCGCCATGCGCGCGCCGAGAGCTCGCATCGCCGCCGACTGAAGGCCGGTAGTCAAAGGGCCGCCCCGGAGGACGGCCCTTCGCCGGTCGGACGGGCCGCGACTCAGTCGTCGTCAGGCTCTGCGACGTCGGTCTCACCCGCGATCCGCAGGAGCAGGAGCTGGCCGCCCTCCCGCTCGAGGACGGTGTCCGGCCGTCCGTCGCCGTTTCCGTCCGGCCCCTCGACGCGGTCGAGGCTGATCGTCCCGGCCTGGACGTCGACGAGGAACGCTCCCGGGCCGAAGGCCTTGGAGGCGTCGACGATCCCGCTCGACTCCCAGGCGCCGAGCCTCGCGGCCGGGTCGGCGGACTGGTCGACCTTCGCCACGACCGTCAGCGTTCCGGTCGCGAGATCGTAGTGCCAGATGCGCGCGGTGGTCGCGCCCGGCTCCGTCGCCGCGTACTGGTTGTGGCTGCCCGGATCCTCCTGGATGAACAGGCTGCCATTGGTCGTCTCGACGTTGTCCGGCTGGTGGATCTCGAGCGGGTTCTTCGCTCCGCCGTCGTCGCCGTCGATCAGGATCGAGAGGCTGTCCACCTTGGTCGGGTCCTTCCGGTCGAGCACGAGCTTGAAGATGCGGCCGTTCGGATACGGGCCCATCGTGCCCGACGGGCCGCGCCGCAGCCGGCCGGTGACCGGATCCGGAAGCGCCCGCGGCTCGCCCGTGTCCGCGAAGTAGACGACGTTCGTCTGCTTGCGGTCGTACGCGACGTCCTCGACGCGGATGAACTGGAACACGTTGTTCGCGTTCGACCACGTCTCGAGCGGCGTCTGGTCTCCGACGGCGATCTCGCGCGGCACCGGGATGAACTCGCCGGCCACGCTCTCGCTCCCCGTCAGGTCGCCGTAGTCGTTCGTGGCGGGATCGCTCGACCTGAACGCCCACAGTGCGCCCTCGTCGTTCCAGACCGCGTTCCCGTTCCTCGCCGTGTACATGTAGAGCTGCGACGCGGGCGCGGAGAACGTGTCGTCGCCCGAGAGCACGACCGGATAGCCGTAGTCCGGCACAGCGACGCTGTTCTCGTGGTTGTGCCGGCCCATGCCGTAGATCGACCTGTACGCGCCGGTCTTGACGTCGTAGGCGACGACCAGTCCGGCCTGCTCCGCGCCAGGGCCGGCGGGCCATGCCGTGCCGGTCCGGTTGACGAAGTCGGTCGCCTCCTCGTTCGTGAGGAGGAGCGGCCGGTCGCCGAAGCCGTGCCTGCGCGTCGCCAGGAAGTTCGAGCAGAAGCGCTGATAGTTGGCGCTGGAGGGAATCACGTACGAGCCCTCCAGGACGCCGGCCGTCTGCGAGTTCAGCACGAGCTTGCTGACCATCGCGTTCGTGTAGTCGAAGAACGTCGTCGGCGGGAACAGCGGGAACGGCACCAGCGACGTCTCGTGGTTGACGTAGACGTCGATGTTGCGGCCGTGACGCTGAAACGAGATCCCGTCGGGGATCGACTCGAACTTGTAGCCGCTCGCGAGCGTCTCCCCGACCGTGATGATCGGCTCGACGGTGACGCCAGGCGCGACCGGCGTGATCATCGCCGCCTGGCTCGTCTTGAAGCCAGGATCCTTCGCGGCGCTCGCAGTGCCCGCGGCGACTACGAACACGATCAGCGCCGCAGCCACGGTACGCAGAGATCCCATCATCTATTCCCCTTCCTCGATTTCCCCTGGCGGGGATTCTTTCAGGCTCTGCGCCGGAGGGCTAGCCCTTCGGGAGCGCCGTCAGCAGGAGGTCGAGCAGCCCGGCCGGGTCGCGACGGGTGCGCCGCCCGCCGTCTTCCCGCTTCCGCAGCTCGAGTGCGCGCGGATCCGACAGGGGAACCAGCCGTCCTTCGCGGATCAGCCACTCGTCGACCCCGCCGAGGCGGCCCACGAAGGTCGTGTACACGGGCACTCCGAGGGCTGCGGCCTCACGGTTCATCGTCCCGCCGGCCGACACGACGACGTCGGCGAGCGCGATCAGGCTCTGGGCGTCGACTGCGTGCTCCGGCACGATCACCGACGGCAGCGCGAGCCCGTTGACGAACGCACGCTGCTCGGTCGTGCGCGGGAGCACGACCGCGTGCACGCCCTCGTGACGCCCCAGGAGCTCGAGCGTCTGCCGGAACAGCGGGTTCGACTTGCGGTGGTAGAGGGACACGTCGGGCGGCGGGCGCAGCACGACCAGAACGCGCTCCGGGTCGATCGGCCACGCGTCGAGCACCGAGCGGTCGGGCTCGAAGTCGGCGAGGTAGTACTCCTCCTTGAGGCCCGGGTATTGGAGGAGCTTGGGCGGCCGGGCGCCGAACCGCGCCATGCGCTCGGGCGGGATCGACTCCGGCACGACCACCTTCGTCGCCGCGCGGCAACCGAGATGGTGCTGGAGCACGGCGAACTCGTAGTCGTGCGTCGTCGCGCTGGGCAGGCCGAGCGCGCGCGCGCTCATCGTCAGCTCGTGCGACCCGTGAGCGAGCGCGAGGCCGAAGGCGCGCCCCTTCGCCCACCGCCGCAGCGCGGCGAGGCGCGACAGCAGCGATCGCGCCTTGCCGAGGCGGGAGCGGCCCCCGTGGCGCCCGATCACCGTCGCCTCGATCGCGTGCAGCTCGAGCAGCTGCAGCGTCTGGGAGTAATCCCGCGCGGTCACCTCGACCTCGTCGCCACGCGCCTCGAGGAGTGCGATCAGCGGCCGGAAGACGAGGACGTGGGCCGCCGCGGTGATGTCGACCCACACGCGCACCTAGTGCCCCTCCAGGCAATACACGCCTGCTGCTGGCCCGCGATCACGCGGCGCCAGGAACCACCCCCGCCCTTGCCAAGGCTGGGAGCCTTGGCCGCGGCCGGGTGCGGCCCCTGGCTTGGTGCTCGCGACCCAGAAGCGGGGCAGCATTACCTGAAG
>JBOHAW010000307.1:0-7960 GCA_050697975.1 Gaiellaceae bacterium | reverse complement strand
GCTCGTGCGCGAGTGGCGCCGGCGGCCGGAGCGCCGGGCGTGGCTCGTCGCGGCCGCCGCCCTCGGGTGCTCGCTGCTCGTCACGGTCGCGATCCTCGAGATGAACCCGAGCGGCGCCCCCGTGTTCGGCTGGCCGCTCGTCTGGAGCCTGCCGATGCTGCCCTACCGCGCGCTCGGCGGCCCGCTCGACCCCGAGATCGCGTTCGGGTTCGGCCTTGCGCTCTCGCTCGCGGCGAACGTCGTCACCGTCGTCGCCACCGCCTACGCCGGCCTGTACGCGACCGGTCGCCGGTCGATCGGCCTCGTCGCCGCGGGCCTCTTTGCCGCCTGGCCGTTCCTCGCCGGCATCCTGGGCGGGTCGCGCGCCTGGGAGAACGGCACGTGGCAGGTGGATGCGGGCCTGCACCTCTACACCGAGCCGCTCTCGACGGCGCTCGTCACGACCGCGCTGGCGCTGCTCCTGTCCCCGAGCCGAACCGACGTGCGGCTCGCGCTCGCGGGAGTCGCGCTCGGTCTCGCCGTCAGCGTGAAGATCTCGAACGCCGCCGTCGCCGCGCTCGGCGCGCTGCTCCTCCTCAGGCGGAGCCTGCCGTACCTCGCCGGCGTCCTCGCCTTCGTGCCGATGGTGGTCGCGTTCTGGCCGCTCGGCTACTACGACCCGAGCACGCCGGACCTCTTCGCGCTCGCCAACGTCGAGCCGGCCTGGACCGAGTCGCTGCTCTTCGGACCGCGCGCCCTGCTCCTGCTGCTGCCGCTCGCAGCGCTCGGTGCCGTCGCGCTCCGCGCCAGCCCGGCTCTGCCTGCGCTCGCGGCGTGGACGCTCGCCAATCCGCTCTTCTACAGCGTCTACTTCTACACGCCGATCCACCCACGCTTCCTCTTCGCGAGCCTGCCGGCCCTGTTCGTCCTCTGGGCGGCCGGGGCGGACGCGACGTGGCGCGCGGCTACCGCGCGTCCGCGGCTTCGAGGAAGAGCCGCAGCCTGACCGGCACGGCGTCCACCCACTCGTCGCGCTCGGGCGGCTCCAGGTTCGAGACGACGAGGTGCCATTTCCGCGAGAGCCAGACCCCGCCGAGCAGGAGGGCGAGCTCGACGGACGCCAGAAGCTCCTCGCGCGACCCGTGGCCGGCCCACGGCTCCAGGTAGACGTCGGGGAACCGGTCGAGCTCGGGGCGCCGAGCTCGACCCCGAGCTGGTGGGCGATCACCCGCAGGGTGACCACGAGCGTGAGGAACGGATGTGCCACGCACGAGTCGCAGCGGGAGCACGTCGTCCCAGCGCCCGAGATCGCGCTCGCGCTCCAGAACCTCGCGAAGCCTCGCGCCGCCGTCGCCGATCAGCATCCACCCACGCTCGAGGTCGGCCGCCAGGAGCGGCGGAGTGCAGTCGGGCCTCCGGCCGGCGAGCAGCCGGACGACGGCCGCCTCGTGCATCGACACGGCCATGTTCGCCTTGAACCACACGTCGCCGTCCGAGGTCGGGACCCGCAGCACGGTCGACCAGGGCCGCACGTGCGGCTGCTCGATCGGACCGGCGACGGACATCCCCAGGCGCTCCAGCTCCCGGCCGATCCACGCGTGAGCGTCCTCGATCCAGGCCGGGTCGGTCCAGAGGAGCGTCAGTGGACGTCCTTGCTCGACTCCCGGGCGAGGGCCGGCGAGGGCGCCAGCAGGGCCGCCAGGGCGATCGGCAGGAGCGATCCCGCGAACAGTAGCGGCGAGAGGACCGTGCGTTCTGCCGACGTGTCGATGTAGTGCTCGACCGGGACCGGGCTGACCCAGTACACGACGACGAGACCGGCCACCACGGCGAGCGGCGTCCCTGCGAGCAGGAGCGCGAGCGCGGGCGCGCGGCGCGCGACGAGCACCGCCGCAACCAGCGCGAGCGGAAGCACGACGAGCCAGTCGTCGCCGCCGACGAGGTAGCCGGGGAGATCGGCGATCGTCCGCTCGAAGCGGTCGATGCGGTCGAGCAGAAAGCCCGGGTCGAGAGCGTCGCGGAATCGGTAGTCCGCGCCCACATGCACGTCGTTCGCCGCGAGCCAGCGCCGCCAGGGCAGCGTCGCGAGAATCGGCACGGCGAAGAGCACCAGCAGGCCGGGCCAGCGCGCGCGCAGCGCGCGGATCGACGCGAGCGTGGTGATCGCCGCGAGCGTGAGGCCAAGCGAGCGGCCCTCGATCTTCGTCAGCGCGGCGGCGGCGAGCAGGGTCGCCGCGAGGGCGACGTGGCCCGGCTGCCCGTCGGCAAGCCAGAGCGCGACCGCGACGCCGGCAAGCGCGAACAGCAGCGCGAGCGGGAGGTCTGCGAGCGCCACCCCGATCCAGCGGCTGAAGGCCGGGGACAAGGCGACGAGGGCGAGCGAGGGCCAGAGCACGCCCGGCGGCACGCGCCGGGCGAGCAGACCGGCGAGCGCGGCGAGGAAGGCGGCGGCCGCCACCCACTCCTGCACGGGCAGCAGCGAGGCGTGCAGGCCGTCCATGAACCGGAACGCGACCGCGTCGAGCGCCGGCACGAGCGGCGGGTAGTCGGGATGGAAGTAGCTCGTCACGCCGCCCGGGCCCGTGTCGAGGCCGCCGAAGAGCGCGATCGCCTTCGCCTTCGGCAGCCAGAAGCCCCAGGCGTCCTGGTGATAGGTGGCGCCGGCCGCGAACGCGCGCCGGCCGAGCTCCTCGACGTAGAGGAGGACGGCGGCGGAAGCGAGCAGGACGAACGGCCACGCGCGGCCCACCCGGATCGGCGGAGGCTCGGCGAGCGCCGGCGTCACGCGCCCCACGGCAGCGCCGACAGCCGCGAGCGCGACGCACGCGAACGCGACCTGCCAGGGCGCGAGTGACAGCCCGGCGACGAGCAGGACGACCGAGGCGACGCCGGCGGCGGCCCAGCCGAGCGTGAAGGCGAGCCCCGCCAGCCTCAGCCCCGCACGAACGGAGCGGACGTGGCCGAAGCCGACGAGGAGGCCGAGGCCGGCGAGCAGGTAGAGCACGTCGAGCGCGGCGAGGCCGACGTAGGCGCGCGTCACCGCAGGCGCGCGAGCGTGACGCCGAGACCGAGGTCGAGCGTCTCCTGCGGGAAGACGGAGTGCGGGGCGAGGTCGGCCCCGTAGGAGATCACCCAGTCCGCCGACGCGGCGTCGGTGAGGTGGCGGCGGGGCAGCAACCGGTACGAGGACCAGGCGGGCAGCGTGAAGCCCGAGATGTCGTGCGTGAACGGATAGTCCTCGCCGACGAGGATGGCGAAGGTCGCGTCGGGCGGAATCAGCTCCGCGGCGCGCTCGATCGGCCGCGGGTCGATGTCCACCGCGCGCGCGGGAGCGAGCTCCCGCTGGAGGCGCGTGAGTCCGCTCGTCGAGGCAAGCTGGTCGTCGACCCACGTGAAGGCCGGCACGACCCGCCACGCCACGCTGACGACGACGACGGCGAGGAGCACAGCGCCCGCGAGTTGCGCCGGCGACGCAGCGCGAAGTCGTGCGCGGCCGCGCTGGAGCGGCCGCGCGAGCGCGTGGGGCCGGGGCACGCGGGAGAGCATAGAGCGGGCGCGATGCCCGGTTACCTCAGGTCTGCTGCGTTACGGCGGTTCATCCGACGAGACGCCGCCAACGCCGACGACTGGACGCCGTTGTCTCGGCGACCGCCTCGCCCTCTTGTGGCAACGTGCTGTGTTCGATCAGATGCTTCCAACGCTTGAACGCGGTCGCAAGTCGATCGCTTCGAACCTTCCCTTTCGTCAGTTCACCCATGTGCCATAGCCACTGCGTTGAATCACGCTTGTCGAATGCAATCCATAGCTGGCTGACGTGATAGACGACCGTCGCGTTGAGGCTGAGCAAGAAATCGCGGTTGACCGGAATGTTTCTCCTCTTGAAGAACTCTTCATGTACGAAGCGTTTGGGGAGGTATTTCCACCATTCGGCCGGCTCCTCGAGCGCTACTGGGCCAATCTCTTCGAGTTCGCGCTTGATCATCCGCTCAAACTTCCTGCCCCGCTGGAAACTCTGTAGCGAAGGCCAAAGGACTGCTATCAGGGCACCAACAGCCGTAACCAAAAGGGGGACTCCCGTCTCGGTCCAAGCCGAGCCGACTGTTGCACTTAGAGGCAAGATCGACTTGGGAGTCATAGATACCGGCTTCGCGAGGTCGCCCGTTCAGTGCGTCTGCCGCCGCCACATGAGCGCCGCGGGATCCGCAGATCGCTTACCACTCTCGCACGAGCAGGGCGATGAGGATTCCGATCAGGGCGGTGTGGCTCAAGAGGAAGTATGCAAGCAGGACGCGCTGTGCGTCGCCACCGACGAGGGTAGCGGCAGGGGCGGCGGCCACTGGTGCGGTTGCCAACGCGGCTGCCGACGCGCGCTGTTGCATGGCAGCTCGCGTCTCGGCACGTACGAGGCCGGTACCGCGCACCCAGTCGGCCGTCATCTCCATCTGCAGGACCTCCCGGCCGCCACGTGCGCCGAGAGTCACGCGCAGAAAACCTGAGATGATACGACGCGTGTTATTGACCGCGCGCTCGATTCCCTCGATCAGCGTGTTGTAGTTCACTACCACCGAAGACACCGTCATGATCGCAGCGATGAGCTCAAGGCTCCCGCCCTTGACGATGACGGACTCGACCTCGAACTCAGGGCCCAGCGCGCCTTTGACTTCCGCGTTGACCCGAGATTCGAGATCCGCGTGAACTGACTTCTTCCTCAGGAGGCGATCGAGGTCGACGTTCGATCCTCGGACGTCTCCTCGAGGCTGGTAGTCCGCCTCCTCGAGGTCGGGAAAGGAGACGAGAAAGTCCATCGTGGCGACATGGCCGACAACCAACAACGGAGCATCGACATTGTCATCTTGCGGCATGTGTCCTCCTCGCTTGCCCGAGAGCGTCGGCGCGGGGACCCTCGCGACGGCGACTCCCGTCATTGCGGCGTCTGCTCCGGACATGCGGTCGGCGCAGCGACGACCTGAGATCACCATTGCGCAAGGTGCCACCCTCCGGCGTGCGCTGATGCGGGCGTCAAGGATCGCATCGCCGGTGATTCAGGTCAACGATCGACCCTGATGCGCGCGAACTCATATGAAGGGGCCTTGACCTCAGGGGGAACGGCGAACTTCCGAAGTCGCGATTTCCTAGTCCCTACTACCCCCGAAAAACGATGGACGGTGACAGCGGCCACGCCAACAGGTGAGCGCCTGCCGTGGTCGGCCTGGCGATTGTCGACAGGAGTTCACGTTCTCCTCAGCCTCGGTGGGTCGGCTGGCGTCGACGCTCCACCTGCTGCTCCGGAACCGTGACCTCAGGATCCCCCACGATGAGGAGTTGCTGGACGAGCTCGCGAACGTCCGCCTTTGGGAGACCAGCCCGGGTGTTCTCAGGATGGATCACGACCCTGACCGGCATGACGACCGAGCGATCGCGCTCTCTCTTGCGGCGACGGCGCTGCTCGAGCGCCCGCCGGTGGCGTTCGGGGTCAGGCCGAACGCGTTCGCCGCCTAGGGCGCTCGGTAGGCAAGCGCATAACCGTGTACACACTGATCCGGGCGCGACCCGTTTAACAGTCAAGTCCCAGGACGTGGTACTTGACTGACTCGCCGATGGCTCTGCTTGAGCCAGACGTCGAGGTGACGCTCGCGTAGCCGGATGACTTCGGCTCCCCGCGTCGGACGCAGCCCGTCGAGAACGTCTGGCTCGGCTCGTACGGATTGGAGGCCAGCCCCGTCTTGTGGTTCGAGCTTGCCGAGGACGGCGAGAACCGGAGGCTCGGCGTCGTCTGGTGGTTCGAGCATCCGGAGGGTCGTCATTGTCGCGAGTGCGGGCGCCGGCTGGCGCGCGAGTAAGCGAGGGCGAGGGGCCGAGATCGCCCCGGCCCTTTCGTAATTGCACGGTATTAGCAAGCTGGCCCGCCGATTGCCCGCCGTCCCGCTTCCCAAGCGGGCTCAGCGCAAGTCCTTGTTCGACTCCATGTCGAACCACATGGCGAAGAGCGTGAACTGCGTGCCCGAGATCAGCAGGAGGGCGATCAGGCCGGCGGTCGCGGGCGTGATGTCGTGGCCGAGCAGGCGCCGGACCGTCACGGTGATCCCGAGCGCCAGCCCGATGAGGGTCATGACGAAGCCGAGCACGTAGAAGAAGACGAGCGGGTGGAAGTCCCGGATCACGTACTTCTCGCGCAGCCGCCAGAAGAAGCCCTTCACGAGCAGCCACGAGATCCGCGGGATCACCTTGCGCAGCTTGATCCCCGAGCGCTCGCCGACGCCGTAGATCGGCCGCGAGGGGAAGTCGCGCACGCGCGCGCTCCACACGTTCAGGTGCACGAGCATGTCGTTGGGGAAGCCGTAGCCGCGGTAGAGGCGGTCGAGGTCGAGGCGCTCGAGCGTCGGCCGCGCGATCGCTGTGAAGCCCGACTGGGAGTCGGCCACGTGCCAGTAGCCGGAGGCGATCTTCGTCAGCAGCGACAGGACCGCGTTGCCGAGGTAGCGGGTGCGCGGGATCAGCTGCCACGCCTCGCCGGTGATGAGGCGGTTCGCCTTCGCGTAGTCGACCTCGCCGCGGGCGACCGGGCGCACGAGCGCCTCCAGGTCCCCGGGATCCATCTGGTTGTCCGCCGCCATCACGGCCGTGACGTCGATGCCCTCGGCGAGCGCACGCTTGTATCCCGTCACGATCGCCGCGCCCACCCCGGCGTTCCGCTCGTGCGCGAGCACCTCGACGCGCCCGTCGCCGCCGGCGCGCGCGCGCTCCGCCGTCGCATCGCCGGAGGCGTCGTCCACGACGAAGACGCGGTCGACGAAGGCGGGCACGCCCGCCAGCGTCTCGCCGATCAGCGCCTCCTCGTCGTGCGCGGGAACCACCACCGCGACGGACTTGCCTTCCAGCATCAGCCCGTGAGCCGCACGCGGAACAAGACGCGGATCGCCTTGAACCCGTCGCGCCAGGTGATGTTCTTGCCCTCCGCGTACGTGCGGCCGTAGTAGGCGATCGGGAGCTCGTAGATGCGCAGACCGCGCTTGCAGACCAAGCCCGTGATCTCCGGCTCGATGCCGAAGTCGCTCTCGCGCAGGTCGAGTGAGCGCAGCACGTCGGCCCGGAACGCCTTGTATCCGGTCTCCATGTCCGAGAGCGTCGTGTTGAAGAGGACGTTCGTGAGCAGCGAGAGGAAGCGGTTGCCGACGAGGTGCCAGAACAGGTAGGCGCGCTGCGGGCGGCCGCCGCGCAGGCGCGAGCCGAAGACGACGTCGGCCACCCCGCGCTCGATCGGCTCGATCAGGCCGGGCACGTCGGCCGGGTCGTACTCCATGTCGGCGTCCTGGATCACGGCGATGTCGCCGTCGACGTGCGGGATCGCGGCCCGCAGGGCGGCGCCCTTGCCTCGGTTCTCTTGGCGGATCACGATCAGGTTCGGCCCCTGGCGCGACTCGGCCAGCACGCCGGTCCCGTCGGTCGAGCCGTCGTCGACGACGATCACCTGCGCGTCGAGCCCGAGCGCCTCGATGCGGTCGAGCACCTCGCCGAGCGTCGACTCCTCGTTGTAGGCCGGGATGAGAAAGGAGACGCGCACGACGCGGGAACCCTAACCGCCGGGCCGGTAGGCCGAAGTCCGGGGTTAGGCTCGCCCGATGACACCCCGGATCGCCGTCGCGCTGGTCTTCGTCGCGATCGCGTCGCTGCTCGTCGTCGAGGGCGCCGGCCTGGAGTCCGCGTGGCTTCCGCTCGAGGAGGCCGCGATCGCGGAGCAGGCTCGCGGCGGCGCTTCGGTCGTGGAGACCCGAGCTGCGACCCTGTACCCCCTGCTCCTCCGCCCGGTCGCCGGGCGAATCGAGGGGGACGGGCTCGTCGAGCTGGTGCGGAAGCTGAACGCGCTTCTGTGGGCCGCGCTCGTCTTCCCCGCGTACGCGCTGGCGCGGCGGCGCGCGACCGTTCCCGGCGCCCTCGCCGCCGCGGCGCTCGCCGCGCTCGTTCCCGGCGCCGTCTATGCGAC
>JBOHAW010000306.1:0-3357 GCA_050697975.1 Gaiellaceae bacterium | reverse complement strand
CGCGATCGCGGTCTTCTTCGTGCTCGGGCCGGTCGTCTTCCTGGACGAGCTCGGCGGCGCCGCCGACTGGGGCGTGGCGCTGACGGTCGGCGCCCTCGGTGGACTCGCCGGCAGCGCGCTGGCGCTCCGCTACCGGCCGCGCTATCCCCTGCGTCCCTCCTTCCTCGTGGTCCTGTTCGTGTCGGTGGCGCTGCTCAGCCTCGTCTCGCCGCTGCCGCCGCTGGCAGTCGGCGCCGCGTGCGCGCTCATGTTCGGCGGCATCCAGCTCGGCAGCGCGCTCTGGGACACGATGCTCCAGCAGCACGTTCCGCGCGAGACGATCTCGCGCGTCAGCTCCTACGACTGGGTGATCTCGCTCGTGTTCATGCCGGTCGGCTACATGCTCGCCGGCCCGCTCGCCGACGCCGCCGGCCGTGACGCGACGCTCTACGGGGCGGCCGCGCTCTCCGCGGCGGCCAACGTCGGCGTCCTCCTCTTCCCGAGCGTCCGCAACCTGCAACGGCTCGACGGCCCGCTGCCGGGCCACGAGCCCGCCGAGCCGCAGCCCGTCTCGCCCGTCGCCTGAACCTCTACTTCTTGCCGGGCAGGTAGAGGTCGGTGATCGTGCCGTCGGCGATCTCGGCGGCGAAGGCGATCGTCTCGGACAGCGTCGGATGCGGATGGACCGTCAGCGCGATGTCCTGCACGTCGGCGCCGAGCTCGAGCGCGAGCGTCGCCTCGGCGATCAGCTCGCCCGCGTTCACGCCCACGATCCCGACCCCGAGGACCTGATGAGCGTCCTTGTCGTAGAGGATCTTCGTCAGCCCGTCGCTCCTGCCGATCGAGAGCGCGCGACCCGAGGCAGCCCATGGGAACACGGCCTTCTCGACCGCGATTCCGCGCGCCTCCGCCTCCGTTTCCGTGAGCCCCATCCACGCCACCTCCGGGTCCGTGTACGCGACCGACGGGATCGTCCGGACGTCGAGCGAGACGTCGTGGCCGGCGACGACCTCCGCCGCCACCTTGCCCTCGTGGGTCGCCTTGTGCGCGAGCATCGGCTCGCCGCAGACGTCGCCGATGGCGAAGATGTGCGGGACGTTCGTCCGCTGCTGCTCGTCCACGGGGATGAAACCGCGCTCGTCGACGGTGACGCCCGCCGCCTCGGCGCCGATCTCGCGGCCGTTCGGGCGGCGCCCGACCGCCAGGAGGACGCGGTCGAAGAGCTGCGGCTCGGGGGCGGAAGCGCCCTCGAGCGTGGCGAGGAGGCCCTCGGGCCGGGCCTCGAGCTTCGTCACCCTGGTCTCGAGGTGGATCGCCTCGTAGCGCTGCGCGACGTGCTTGTGCAGCGGCGCGACGAGGTCGCCGTCGGCACCGGGAATGAGCGCGTCCAAGAGCTCGACGACGGTCACGCGCGAGCCGAGGGCGTCGTAGACGCACGCCATCTCGAGGCCGATGATCCCCCCGCCGATCACGAGCAGCCGCTCCGGAACGTCGTCGAGCGCGAGCGCTCCGGTCGAGTCGATGAGCCGCGGATCGTCGTCGGGGAACCCGGGCAGGCGCGTGACCGAGGAGCCGGCGGCGACGATGCAGTGCTGGAAGCCCACCGTCGTGGTCTTGCCGTCGGGGCCGGTGACCACCATGCGGCCGGGGGACTCGAAGGCCCCGACGCCCTCCAGCACCTCTACCTTGCGCTGCTTGGCGAGCCCCGCGAGCCCCTTGGTGAGGCGCCCGACCACCGACTCCTTCCAGCCGCGAAGCCGATCGACGTCGATCGCCGGCGGGCCGAACGAGATGCCGCCCTCCCGTGCCTCGTCGGCCTCGGCGATCACCCGCGCCATGTGCAGGAGGGCCTTGGACGGGATGCAGCCCACGTTCAGGCACACGCCGCCGAGCGCCGGGTAGCGCTCGACGAGGACGACCTTCTTCCCGAGGTCGGCGGCGCGGAAGGCGGCCGTGTAGCCGCCGGGGCCGGCCCCGAGGACCACGAGCTCGGTCTCGACGTCCGCCGCGCCAGCGGCCGGCGCGGCCGCGGCCGCCGCACTCACCTGAGGCTGCTCGGCGGCGGCTGCCGCCTCCTCGACCGCATCGGCGCCCGCCTCGAGCAGCAGGATCACCGAGCCTTCGGAGACCGTGTCGCCGACGGCGACCTTCAGCTCCGTAACGACGCCGGCGAGGGGCGACGGCACGTCCATCGACGCCTTGTCCGACTCGAGCGTGACGAGCGGATCCTCCTCGGCGATCACGTCGCCGGGCTTCACGAGCACCTCGATCACCGGGACGTCGCCGAAGTCCCCGATGTCCGGGACGCGGACCTGGAGCACGGGGCTCACAGCAGCGTCAGTCGCATGTCTCCGAGCAGCGTGGCCAGGTAGGCCGTGAACCGCGCCGCGTCGGCGCCGTCGATCACGCGGTGGTCGTACGAGAGCGAGAGCGGCAGCATCAGACGCGGCACGAACTGGGCGCCGTCCCACACCGGCTTCATCGCGTGGCGGGTGACGCCGAGGATCGCCAGCTCCGGTGCGTTGATGATCGGAGTGAAGGAGGTGCCGCCGATCCCCCCGAGGCTGGAGATGGTGAACGTCCCCCCCTGCATGTCCGCGAGCTTCAGCTGTCCGTCGCGCGCCGCCCCCGAGAGATCCCCGAGCTCCCGGGCGATCTCGAGGATGCCCTTGCCGTCGGCGTCTGAGATCACGGGCACGACGAGCCCCTGCGGCGTGTCGGCGGCGAAGCCGATGTTGAAGTACTCCTTCACGATCAGGTTCTCGCCGCTCTCGTCGAGCGAGGCGTTGAGGTGGGGGTACTGCTTGAGCGCGACCGCGGAGGCCTTGACGAGGAACGCGAGCATCGTCAGGCGCACGCCCTGCGCCTTGGCGGACTCGGCGTTGCTCTTGCGGAACGCCTCGAGCTCGGTGATGTCCGCCTCGTCGTTGTGGGTGACGTGCGGGATCATCACCCAGTTCCGGTGCAGGTTCGGGCCCGAGATCTTCTTGATCCGCGACAGCGGCTCGGTCCGGGTCGGGCCGAGCTTCGAGAAGTCCAGCTTCGGCCACGCGAGAACGCTCAGGCCCCCGCCCGGAGCCGCGGCGGGCGCGGCCGGTGCGGGCGCAGCGCCCGCTACCCGGGCCTCCACGTCCTCCCGGCGGATCCGCCCCCTCCGCCCCGTGCCCTCGACCTGCGTGAGATCGATGCCGTGCTTGCGCGCGTAGGCCCGGACCGCCGGACCGGCGTGCACGCGATCGTCCGTCGCCCCGGGCGGCTCGGGCGCCTGCGGCTCGGCCGGCGGAGCCGCTTCGGCCGCGGGAGCCTCCTCGGGCGGAGCTGCCGGAGCCGCGGCGCCGTCTCCTCCGGCGCCGTCCTGCTCGAGCACCAGGATGAGCG
>JBOHAW010000305.1:0-2791 GCA_050697975.1 Gaiellaceae bacterium | reverse complement strand
GATCCGGAGCGCGTGCTCGAACGCGCGCACCATCCTGCGGAGGCTCTCGCCCGGGAGCTCGCCGCCCGCTGGGACCTGCCGCTCGAGCCGCTGCTGACCCGCCGCCACGCCCGTCCGCAGCGCGGCCTCTCGCGCGCCGAGCGCCGCCGGAACGTCGCAACGGTCCGCGCGGACGGCACCCGTGCGCCGCCTCGCGTCGTCCTCGTCGACGATGTCTACACGACCGGCACAACCGTCGCCGCGGCAGCCTCGGCGCTGCGCGCGGCCGGCGCGCGACGCGTCCGCGCGGTCACGTTCGCCCGCGCCGTGCGCGGGTATACATTCCAGACACACGCTTGACCGCCCGACGAAGGGAGCGTCGATGCTGCTTCAGGTGAAGGGCAAGAATCTCGAGGTCAGCGACTCGATCCGCAGCTACGCGGAGGAGAAGCTCTCCAAGCTCGACCGGCAGCTGCACGAGCTCACCCGCGTCGAGCTCGAGCTCGCCGTCGAGCGCAACCCGTCGATCTCGGCCAACCAGATCGCGGAGGCGACGATCTGGACGAAGGGCCCGGTTCTCCGCGCGCGCGAGGCCTCGGGCGACATGAAGGCCTCGATCGACCAACTGACCGAGAAGCTGCTTCGCCAGGTCAAGCACTATCGCGACAAGCGGAGCCGCCGCTCCTCCCGCGGCGACGGCGTCCCGCAAGGAGGTGCTCCGGCGGTGGTCGACGAGAGCGAACCCCAGATCGTCAAGTCGAAGCAGTTCCCGGTGAAGCCGATGAACCCCGAGGAGGCCGTCCTCCAGCTCGAGCTCATCGGGCACGACTTCTTCGTCTTCCAGAACGGCGACTCGGGCGAGGTCAACGTCGTCTACAGGCGAAAGGGCGGCGGCTACGGCCTGATCGAGCCGCAGACGTAGGTGCCCATGTTCCGGCGGCGCGAGCCGCTGCACGAGCGTCTGGCGCGCGAAGGCGGGATGACGCCGCCACCCGTCGATCCGGGGCCGCACTGGGGCGAGGTCGGCATCCACGGCGTGCCGCGCCTGCGGGAATGGGACGCGGTCGTCGCGGTCGAGGCGCCGGGCCTGGGCGGGGAGGAGGTGCGATTCGTCGCGCTTCCCGACGGCTCCCTCGTCGTCGAGGAGGGGCGCGAGGACGACGACCCCTCGCCGTTCGCCGACGCGCTCGAAGGGGCGTTGGACGCGCCCTACCGCGCCGAGGCGCGCCGTCGCCACGGCGAGACGTGGGCCGTCGGAGCGCGCTCGATCGACGTCGTCGAGATCCCCGAGGAAGTTGCCGGGGACGAGCTCACGCTCACGGCGCACGAGGGCGAACGCGAGCTCCACGTCGACGGCGGCCGCACGTTCGGCTCCGTCCCCTCCCTGGAGCGCTGGGCGGCGGAGCGTTTCGAGTCCTACTCGCTCACGGCGGCGCGGCTCGACGGCGACCTCTGGGAGGTGCGGGCGGCCGCGCTCTAACCGCTACCCTAGGCCGGATGCCGCAGCTCGGTCAGCTCGAGAAGGTCCTCCGTTTCGGCGAGGGTCGCCGCATGAAGAGGCTCGCCGAGCAGGCGGCCTACATCACGTCGATCGAGCCCGAATTCGAGGCGCTGAGCGACGCGGAGCTCCAGGCGAAGACGGCCGAGTTCCGCCAGCGGCTCGACAACGGCGAGGAGCTCGACAACCTGATCTTCGAGGCCTTCGCGGCCGTCCGGGAGGCCCGCCGGCGGGAGTCCGACCAGCGCATGTTCGACGTGCAGCTGATGGGCGGGATCGTCCTGCACGAGGGCGACGTGGCCGAGATGAAGACCGGTGAGGGCAAGACCTTCGTGGCGAGCCTCGCGCTCTACCTGAACGCGCTGCCGGGAACCGGCGTCCACCTCGTCACGGTCAACGACTACCTGGCCAAGCGCGACGCCGAGTGGAACGGCCCTGTCTACGCCCGCCTGGGGATGACCGTCGGTGCGATCCAGAACATGATGCCGTTCGCCGAGCGCCGCGAGGCCTACGCGGCAGACATCACCTACGGGACGAACTCGGAGTTCGGCTTCGACTACCTGCGCGACAACATGGCCGTCTCCAAGGATGGGCTCGTCCAGCGCAGCCACGCGTACGGGATCGTGGACGAGGTCGACTCGATCCTGATCGACGAGGCGCGCACGCCGCTGATCATCTCCGGCGAGCCCGAGGTGGCGGCGCAGATCTACTACGACTTCGCCCGCCTCGTGAAGCAGCTCGAGGGCGTGCCCTCCGCCGACGTGCCCAAGGGGGAGGAGTCAGGTGCCGACTACGAGTACGACGAGAAGCGGAAGACCGTGGCGCCGACTGCCGGCGCGATCGAGAAGGTCGAGCACGTGCTCAAGATCGAGAATCTCTACGACCCGCGGAACGCGCAGCTCGTCAACCACCTGATCCAGGCGCTGAAGGCCCAGTCGCTGTACGCGCGCGACGTCGACTACGTCGTCCAGGAGGGCGAGGTGAAGATCGTCGACGAGTTCACCGGGCGCATCATGGAAGGGCGTCGCTGGTCGGAGGGCCTGCACCAGGCGGTCGAGGCGAAGGAGGGCGTGCGCATCCAGGAGGAGCACGTCACGCTCGCGACGATCACGATCCAGAACTACTTCCGCCTGTACGAGAAGCTCGCGGGCATGACCGGTACGGCCAAGACCGAGGAGAAGGAGTTTGTCGAGATCTACAACCTGCACGTGGTCGAGATCCCGACGAACGTCGCCGTCGCGCGCAACGACGAGAACGACTTCATCTTCAAGACGAAGGACGCGAAGTTCGACGCCGTGATCGCGGACATCAAGG
>JBOHAW010000304.1:0-17357 GCA_050697975.1 Gaiellaceae bacterium | reverse complement strand
GAACGGGAACACGAGGTCGTCGTCGCCCGCGTACAGGTCGAGTCCGAGCTCCACGATCGCGCGCGCCTGCTGGAGATCCGGGTTCGCCTGCTTGACCGCCCGCACGGTGGGAATCTCCGCGAGCTGCGCGATCGCCTCCGTCTCGAGGTTGAGCACGACCCGAGCCGGGATGTTGTAGACCACGACCGGCTTGTCGCTCACCTCCGCAATCGCCCGGAAGTGCTCGACGATCCCGCGCGGCGGCGGCTTGGTGTAGTAGGGCGTGACGACGAGGAAGCCGTCGACGCCGAGATCGTGCGCCCGCTCGGTCAGGTGGACGGAGTGCGCGGTCGAGTAGGTTCCGGTGCCCGCGATCACCGTCGCACGGTCGCCGACCTCGTCAACCGCGGCCGCGTACAGCTCGAACCGTTCCCTGTCGGAGAGCGTGGGCGACTCGCCGGTCGTGCCGGTCACGACGAGTCCGTCGGAACCGTTGTCGACGAGGTGGCGCGCGAGCCGGCGGAAGGAGTCGAGGTCGACGGAGCCGTCCGCCTTGAAGGGCGTCACGATCGCGGTCAGGACTTCGCCGAGCACCTCGCGATCATACTTCGCGAATCGCGGCGTTCGTCCTCGTACACGGTGCCTGGCACGGGGTGGTGCTGGGAGCGCTCGTGCGCGAATCCGGGCACTTCCCGATGCTCGGGCGGCCGGATGACGTGCCAGCCGCCGCGAGTGGAGGGCGAACGCCCTTACTCGCTTCGTAGGTTCCCGCCCGAGATGGTGACCCACGAGGCGCCGAAGCACTCCTCAAGCGACTCGTCAGACTGCTCACCGTGTTCTTCTCCAGAGGCTTCCCAACGGGCGAGGCATTCTCGAACGTGAAGCAAGGCCGGCGGGATCTCGCGACGATAACCGCTCTCCCGCCTCGCCGCCGCGCCGCACCAGCCCGACGGCGTGGATCACGCTCGCCCATCGCCCCGGATCGTACGCCGTCCGGCGCGCCTGCCACGATCGCCTCGTGGCCAAGGTGGGACGCAACGAGCCCTGTCCTTGCGGCAGCGCGCGAAAGGCGAAGCGTTGCTGTGGCGTCCGCCGCGGACCCTCCGACGACCAGCTCGCGAGGGCCTCGCTCGCCGGGTACGCGCTGGCCGCAGCGCCCTGGCTGCTCGGGCTCGACGAGGATCAGCTCGAGGAGCTGTGGGATGAAGTGCTCGACCTTCCCGCGCGCGACCTCACTCTCCACTTCCCCCTCCCCGACCTCTTCACCCCGGAGCTCGACCGGCTGGTCGAAGCGATCCGCGATGAGGAGGCCGACTGGATCGCAGACGCTCTCAGCGAGGCGCTCGATCGGGTCGACACGCCTCTAGCCCGGGCCTCGCTCGCACGAGCGGTGATCGCGCTCCGAGATGCGCGCAGGATCGAACCACAGATCGCCGCCGCCGCCATCGTCGACCTCGAAGGGGGATCGCGGTCATTCCTGGGCGCCGCGTTGGTCGAGGCTGCGGCCGTCGCCGCTGGCGTGGCCCGCACTCCGTGCGGACTCGTCGTTGCGAGCACGCTCGCGGCCTAACGCCGGCTCAGCCGAGGAGCGTCTCGAGCCCGACCGTGAGGCCGGGCGGGAGGTCGCGAAGACGCTCGAGGGCGAGCAGCACGCCGGGAACGAACGCCTCGCGGGAGAACGTGTCGTGCCGGATCGTCAGCAGTTGCCCTTCGCCGCCGAGCAGCACCTCCTGGTGCGCGACGAGGCCGGGCAGACGCACGGAGTGGATCGCCGGCTCGCCGGGCATCCGCTTCGCCGTCGCGAGCGCCGTGCCAGAGGGCGCGTCGCGCTTCCCTTCGTGGTGCAGCTCGACGATCTCGGCGCGGGGCAGGTAACGGGCCGCCTCCTCGGCGAAGCGCATCATCAGCACCGCGCCGACGGCGAAGTTGGGTGCGTGGAAGCACGGCAGCCCTGCCGCGCGTGCGGCTTCGTCGACGGCGTCGTGGTCGAACCCGGTCGTTCCGATCAGGCACGGCAGGCCGGCCTCGAGGCAAGCGCGCACGTTGCCCTCGACCGCGTCCGGCCGCGTGAAGTCGACCGCGGCCTCGGCCTCCTCCCGGGCCGCGAGCTCGTGCCCTGCCGCCGCGAGCGCCGGCCCGAGCACGCGCCCGACCTTGCCGCGCTCGCCCAGGAGGAAGACTTTCACGCAGCTGCGAGCGCGCCCAGGCTCGGGTTGAGGCGATCGATCGCTTCCCGGAAGCGCTCCTCGCTCGGCCCGATCCCCGCTGCCGAGATGCGCTCCGGCGCGAGCAGCACCGCCGCGAGCTCCGCCACCGTCGACGCATCCACCGCTTCGATCTCCGCGATGATCCGGTCGAAGGTCAGGAGCTCCGTGTCGGTGATCAGCGAGCGGCCGAGCCGGCTCATCCGGTTCGACGTCGATTCCATGGAGAGCATGATGCGACCCTTGAGATTCTCCTTCGCCCGCGCGAGCTCGCTCTCGAGCACGTTCCCGGCGGCGATGTCGGCGATCTGCTCGGCGACGATCTCGAAGCAGACGCCGAGGTTCTCCTCCCGCGTGCCGACGTAGACGCCGACGAGCCCCGTGTCGGTGTACTGCGAGGCAAAGCTGTAGACGGCATAGGCCAGCCCGCGCTTCTCGCGGATCTCCTGGAAGAGGCGCGAGGACGCGGACCCGCCGACGATCGCGTCGAGCAGGGACGCTGCGAAGCGGCGCCGGTCCGAGCGGGAGATTCCGGGCGCGCCGACGCAGACGTGGTACTGCTCGGTGTCCTTGCGTCCGAAGCGGAGGCCCGCGGGCGGCGCCTGCACGAGCAGCGTCCTCGCCGGCCGCGATCCGTCGCCGGCGCGCTTCGGCGCGACGCGCTCGACCAACTCGAGCAGCGCCTCGTGCTCGAGATTGCCCGCCGCCGAGACGACGATGTTGCCGCCGACGTACATCTGGCCGTGGTAGGCCGCCACCGCCGCGCGGCTGACGGCGGAGATCACCTCCGCCGTGCCGATCACGGGCCGGCCGAGCGGATGGTCGGCGAAGACGGCCTCCGAGAAGAGGTCGTGCACGAGCTCCTGTGGCGTGTCCTCGTACATCGCGATCTCCTCGAGCACGACCTCGCGCTCGGCGTCGAGGTCGGCGAAGCTCGGCCCGTAGACCATGTCCGCCATCACGTTCAGCGCCGTCTCGAGGTGGTCGTCCGGCACGCGGGCGTACACCATCGTGTGCTCCCGCGACGTGGCGGCGTTCAGCTCGCCGCCGAGCCCGTCGAAGATCTCGGCGATCTCCTGCGCGGTGTAGCCGCCGGAGCCCTTGAAGAGCAGGTGCTCGATGAAATGCGAGACGCCGGCGCTGACGTCGCTCTCGTCGCGTGAGCCCGCGCCGATCCAGAACCCAAGTGAGACCGAGCGCACGCTCTCGACGCGCTCGCTGATCACCCGCTCGCCGCAGTCCAACTCGGAGAGAACGTAGTTCTGCACGGCGGGATCGTACCCCTGTCCCGGGCAGGTACCGTGCTCGGGATGAGGTCGAGGCGCGGCGAGGGAGACGGCAGAGGGGCGCGGATGTTCTCG
The DNA here is from genome assembly GCA_050697975.1 of Gaiellaceae bacterium. Taxonomy (GTDB): domain Bacteria; phylum Actinomycetota; class Thermoleophilia; order Gaiellales; family Gaiellaceae; genus JBOHAW01. The sequence goes on along the minus strand of JBOHAW010000304.1, from coordinate 13,813 downwards.
CCGGACGATCCTCCCGAGCGCCCGTCCGACCCGGCCGTGCGCCGGGCGAACCTCCGCCGCGTCGCCCGCCTCTTTCGTCCCTACCGGCTGCGCCTGGGCGGCGTGCTCGGACTCATCTTCGTCTCCGCCCTCCTCGGCATGGTCTCGCCGTTCCTCGTCCGCGACATCTTCGACGAGGCGCTGCCGCAGGGCGACACGAGGCTTCTGAACCTGCTCGTCGGCGGCCTCGTCGCGATCGCGATCGTCAGCGGCGTGCTGGGCGTCGTGCAGACCTGGATGTCGAACGTCGTCGGCCAGCGCGTCATGCACGACCTGCGCGCGGCCGTCTACCGGCATCTCCAGCGCCTCTCGCTCGCCTTCTTTACGCGCACCCGCACGGGCGAGGTGCAGTCCCGGATCGCGAACGACATCGGCGGAGTGCAGAACGTCGTCACGTCGACCGCGACGTCGATCGTCTCCAACGTGACCACGGTGATCGCGGCGGTGGCGGCGATGTTCCTGCTCGACTGGCGCCTGGCGCTGTTCTCGCTCGCGCTGCTTCCGGTCTTCGTCCTGCTCACGCGCCGCGTCGGCCAGGAGCGCAAGGAGATCACGACGAGCCGCCAGCGGACGATGGCGGACATGTCCACGCTCGTCGAGGAGTCGCTGTCGGTCTCGGGCATCCTGCTCGGGAAGACGATGGGCCGGGGCGGCGAGCTGGCCGACCGGTTCGAGCGCGAGTCCTCGGGCCTGTCCGACCTCGAGGTGCGCCAGCGCATGGCGGGCCGCTGGGTGATGGCCTCGATCCAGATGAGCTTCTCCGTCATGCCGGCACTCGTGTACTGGTTCGCGGGCCAGAGCTTCGTCGGCACCATCTCGCTCGGCACGGTGGTCGCGTTCACCACGTTGCAGACGCGGCTCTTCTTCCCGGTCGGGTCGCTGCTCTCGGTGCAGATCGACGTGCAGACGTCGCTCGCGCTCTTCGACCGCGTCTTCGAGTACCTCGACCTGCCCGTGGAGATCGCGGAGCGACCGGGCGCAGTCTCGCTCCCGCCCTGTCGGGGTGACGTGACCTTCGAGAACGTCTGGTTCCGCTACGCAGGCGACGGGCCGTGGACCCTGCAGGACGTCTCGATCGACGTCCCCGCCGGCTCCCGTACCGCGATCGTCGGCGAGACCGGATCGGGCAAGACGACGCTCGGCTACCTGGTCGCCCGGCTCTACGACGTCGACCGCGGCAGCGTCCTCCTGGATGGCATCGACGTCCGCGAGGCGACGTTTTCCTCGCTCGCTCGCACCGTCGGCGTCGTCTCGCAGGACACGTACCTCTTCCACGCGACGATCCGCGAGAACCTGCGCTTCGCGAAGCCGGAGGCGACCGACGAGGAGATCGAGGCCGCGGCCGACGCTGCGCGAATCCACAACCTGATCGCGAGCCTCGAGGAGGGGTACGACACGCCGGTCGGTGAGCGCGGCTACCGCTTCTCCGGGGGCGAGAAGCAGCGCATTGCGATCGCCCGCACGATCCTCCGCAACCCGCCGGTGCTCGTGCTCGACGAGGCGACGAGCGCACTCGACACGCGGACGGAGCGCGCTGTTCAGGAAGCGCTCGACCGGCTCGCGGAAGGTCGAACGACGATCGCGATCGCGCACCGGCTCTCGACCGTGCGCGACGCCGATCAGATCGTGGTGCTCGACCAGGGCCGCATCGTGGAGCGCGGCACGCACGAGGAGCTGCTCGATCTGGGCGGGCGGTACGCGAGCCTCGTCGCGCGCGACGAGCTGCTGCCGGTCTGAAGGGAAAGACGACGGAGGGGCGGCTCGAGCCGCCCCTCCGTCGTGTGGAACTAGTCGCGGTCGCGACGCGGGCCGCGGTCCCGGCCGCCGCCCCGCCCGCCGCCCCGTCCGCCGTCGCGGCGAGGGCGCTCCTCCTCCGGGGGCCGTGGCGGAGCGTCCTTCGCCCGCTCGATCAGCTCCTCCGGCTGGACGAGACCGCCGTTCTCATGCTTGGCGACGAGCTTGAGGCCGATGCGGCCACGCGCCTTGTCGACCTCCTGCACGACCACGTCGACGACGTCGCCGCGCGTCATCACGTCCTCGATGTGCGCGACACGGCCCGGGCCCACGTTGGAGACGTGCAACAGGCCGTCCGTCCCCTTCTTGAGCTCGACGAAGGCGCCGAACTGCGTCGTCTTGACGATCTTGCCGGTATAGGTGTCCCCTACCTCCGGCTCCTTCGTCAGCGCCTGGATCGCGGTGATGGCCCCCTCCGCCTTCAGCCCGTCGGTGGCGTAGATGAGGATCGTGCCGTCCTCTTCGATGTCGATCTGGACGTCGTGGTCGCCTTCGAGCGCGCGGATCGTCTCGCCGCCCTTGCCGATCACCATGCCGATCTTCTCCGGGTCGATCTTCACCGTGGAGATGCGCGGCGCATTCTCGGACAGCTCGCTGCGCGCCTCGGAGATCGTCTCGGCCATCGTGTCGAGGATGAACTCGCGCGCCCGCTTCGCCTGCTCGAGCGCGTTCTCCATGATCTCGCGCGTAACGCCCGTGATCTTGATGTCCATCTGCAGCGCGGTGATGCCCTCACGGGTGCCGGCGACCTTGAAGTCCATGTCGCCCAGATGGTCCTCCGCGCCCTGGATGTCGGTGAGGATGACGTAGTCGTCGCCCTCCTTGACCAGACCCATGGCGATGCCGCTCACGGGAGCCTTGATCGGAACGCCGGCGTCCATCAGCGCGAGGGTCGAGCCGCACACCGAGCCCATCGACGAGGAGCCGTTCGACTCCAGTGTCTCGGAGACGAGCCGGATCGTGTACGGGAACTCCTCGAGGCTCGGGATCATCGCCTGGAGCGCCCGCTGGGCGAGTGCGCCGTGGCCGATGTCGCGGCGCTTGGGGCCGCGCATGAACCCCGTCTCCCCGACCGAGTAGGGCGGGAAGTTGTAGTGGTGCATGTAGCGCCGGTCGCTCTCGAGCGAGAGGTCGTCGATCCGCTGGCCCTCCTTCGCGGTGCCGAGCGTCAGCAGAGTCATGATCTGCGTCTGCCCGCGCGTGAAGAGACCCGAGCCGTGCGTGCGCGGCGAGACGCCCACCTCGCAGTCGATCGCACGGATCTCGTCGGTGCCGCGGCCGTCGGGGCGCCGCTTCTCGACCGCGATCTTCTTTCGCACGAGGTCCTTGTACACCGCCTCGGCGGCCCGCTTGACCCATTGCTTGGTGAGCTGGTCCTTGACCGCCGGCCCCTCGCCCTCGACCGTGGCCGGGCCGACCGGGAAGGGCAGCTGGACCGTCTCGACGATGCGGTCGAAGAGCAGGTGCCGCTTCGCCGACTTGAGCTCCTTCGAGTCCTGCTCGGCCTCGGTCAGCGCCCGCAGGTCGGTCTCGAACTGCTCGCGGACCGGACCGTCGACAGCCGCCTGTCGCTGCTTGTCGAGCACCGTCGCGAGGCTCGAGCGCACCTGGAGCTGGCGGACGATGTCGTCCTCCGTCGACTCCATCGAGAGCTCGGGGGCGAGCTCTGCCATCATCTCGTCGACGATCGCTCCGGCTTCGCGCAGGCCCTGCTGCTGGATGCGCTCCCACATCTCGTGGCCGTGTGAGCTCTCGATCTCGTCCGTCAGGGCAGGATCGAGCCACTTCGCCTTGCCGACCTGTCGCCGCAGCTCCTCCTGGGCCTCGCACAGCTTCTTGATCTCGGCGTGCGCGAGGTCGAGTGCCTCGAGCAGCTTGTCCTCGGGCACTTCCTCGGAGCCGGCCTCGACCATGGTCAGCCCGTCCTTCGTGCCGACGACGATCAGGTCGAGCGTGCTCTCCTCCTCGGTGGCCTGCAGCGTCGGGTTGACGACGAACTCGCCGTCGATGATCCCGATCCGAACGCCGCCGACGGGACCCAGGAAGGGCAGCGGCGAGATCATCAGCGCGGCCGACGCCCCGTTGATGCAGAGGATGTCGTGCGGGGTCACCAGGTCGGCCGACAGCACGGTGCCGATCACCTGCACCTCGTTGCGGTAGCCCTTCGGCCACAGCGGCCGGATCGGGCGGTCGATCATGCGCGCCGTCAGGATCGCCCGCTCGGTGGGGCGCCCCTCGCGCTTGAAGAAGCCGCCCGGGATCTTGCCGGCGGCATACATCCGCTCCTCGACGTCGACCGTGAGCGGGAAGAAGTCCGCTCCTTCGCGGGCCTCCATGCGTCCCTGCGCGGTGGCCAGCACCATCGTGTCGCCGGAGCGGACGAGCACGGCGCCGTCGGCCTGCTTGGCCAACTTGCCGCTCTCGAAGGTGATCTCCTGGTCGCCGACGGTGACCGAAACCGAGGCTTGACGCTCGGTAGCAATACTCATGTCTCGTTCCTCCACTCTGCTTGGTGGAGAGTGGAGGTTTGAGTCAGCCGGCTCGGCGCAGGCTCGCTCAAACTTCCACCCTCCGGGGTCGTGTGCGAAGCTAGCGCCTGAGGCCCAGCTCCTTGATCAGGGCTCGGTAGCCCTCCAGGTCGTGCTTCTGGAGATAGGTCAGGAAGCGACGGCGGCGGCCGACGAGCTTGAGCAGACCGCGGCGCGAGTAGTGATCCTTCGGGTGTGTGCGCAGATGCCCGGTGAGCTCGTTGATCCGCGTCGTGAGCATCGCGATCTGCACCTGCGGCGAGCCCGTGTCGGTCTCGGTGCGACCGTGCTTCTTGATGATCTCCAGCTTGGCTTCCTTGGTGAGGGTCACGTGCACCTCCTGATGAGAGACTCCGCAGGCCCAGCCCGCCGCGAAGGAAGGACGCGAGCGGCCGAGGCTACGGTCGCGGGATAGGGTAGCAGCGATGCTCGTCCCCGGGGTTGCAGCGGGCCATCCGGCGACGGTCGACGCGGGTATCGAGATCCTCGAGGCGGGCGGCACCGCGGCGGACGCGGCCGTGGCGGCCTGCCTCGCCTCCTGCGTGGCCGAGACGATGATGACGGGACTACTCGGCGGGGGCCACGCGATCTACTGGGACGCCGGAGCCGGCCGGGCTCGGAACCTCGACTGCTTCGTCGCCGTGCCCGGACTTGGCGCACCCGCGCGCGAGCCCGACCTGATCAGGCTGGAGGTCCCGTTCGGCGCGGAGCTCGTCCACTACGCCGTCGGCGCGGCCTCCTGTGCGGTTCCGGGCCTTCCCGCGGGCCTCGACGCGCTCTGGCGGGCGCACGGGCGCCTGCCGTGGCCGCGCCTGGTCGAGCCGGCCCTCCGCGTCGTCCGGGACGGTGCGGTTCTTCCGCCCGCGCACGCCGCCTGCCTGGCGATGCTCGAGCCCGTGATGACGATGAACGAGGGCGCCCGGATCTACGCGCCCGCCGGACGCCTGCTCGAGAGCGGCGACGTCGTCTGGCAGCCCGGGATGTCCACCGCCCTCGAGCTGCTCGCCGAGGAGGGCGCCGGCGCCGCCTACACGGGGAGCATCGCCGGTCGCCTGCTCGAGCTCGTGGACGAGCGTGGCGGCCTCGTCACGGGCCGCGACCTGCTCGCCTTCGAAGCGCGGTGGTCGGAGCCCGTGGAGGTCGCGTATCGCGGCTTCCGCTTCCTCACGCGCGCCGATCTGTCCGGCGTGCCCGAGCTCCTGCCGCGGCTGCCGGTCCTGCGCGGGCTCGACGGCGCGGGCCGGGTGCGGGCGCTGGTCGGGGCGCTGGCCGGCGGGGTGGCGGGGAGCGGGACGACGAACCTCGTCGTCGCCGACCCCGAGGGCAACGCGTGCGTGCTGACGAGCAGTCTGGGCCTGGGTTCCGGCGACTGGCTCCCCGGGCTCGACCTCCACCTGAACAGCATGCTCGGCGAGGTCGACCTCCTGCGCGGTGACACCGCACCCGGCGAGCGCATGAGCAGCATGATGGCGCCGAGCCTGGCGCTCGACCGCGACGGCCGCCCGGCCCTCGGGCTCGGCGCCGCGGGCGGGACGCGCCTCCGAACGGCGCTCGTCGGCGTCGCAGCGGGCATCCTCGACGAGGGTCTCGAGCCCGGTCCGGCGATCGAGCGTCCGCGCTTCCACCCCGCCGGCCGCACGATCAACGCCGAGCCGGGCGTGGACGAGGACGGTCTCGCCGGGCTCGAGTCCGAGGGATGGTCGGTGCGCCGGTGGCCGGCGCAGCACCACTACTTCGGGGGCGTGAGCGCCCTTACGCCGTTCGGCGGCTCGGGTGATCCGAGGCGTAGTGGCTCTGCGCGCCTGCTCGCCTGAAGGGAATCGAAGCGGCGAGCCAGCCCAGGTAGCCGCACTCGGGACAGCCCGGGTTGGCGCGAACGGTGCCGCCGCTGGCGGGTTTCGCATACACGGCGCCGCATTCGAGGCAGCGGACCTTCTGCACGACTGAGAGGTTGGTCGAGGTCATCGAGGGGGAGTCCTCCACGCCTAAAAGATTCCGCTCTTTGCGAAAACTTGCGTTTTACCGGCGACCGGCCTGCCGTCACACCGGACGACGCGCCGCGCGCGTCGACTCCACGTCCAGCGCGATCTGCTCGACCAGCTCCCCCTCGCTCTCGAACACCCGCTCGTCGCGGAGCCGCGTCCAGAGCTCGACGATCAGCCGCCGGCCGTACAGGTCGCCCTCGAAGTCGAGGAGGAAACTCTCGATCCGGCGTTCCTCGCCGCCGTAATGCGGATTCGTGCCGATGGAGACAGCGGCGCGATGGCCCGAGGCCGAGCCCGCATAGATCCCGTAGGCCGGCACGAGCAGCTCCGGACTGACGGCGAGGTTCGCCGTCGGGAAGCCGAGCGTGCCCCCGCGGGCGTCGCCGGCGACGACGATGCCGTCCAGCTCGGGCGGGCGGCCGAGCAGCCGTGCCGCCGACTCGACGTCACCGGCCCGAATCAGCTGACGGATCGCGGTCGACGAGACGCCGTCGACGAGCGGTACGCGCCGGGCGTCGAAGCCGAGCCGGCGCAGAAGCTCGAGATCGCCGCTCCGGGCTCGCCCGAAGCGGAAGTTCTCCCCGGCCACCACGACCCGGGCGCCGATCGCGCTGAGGTAGCTCTCGGCGAACGCCTCCGGCTCGAGCCGCGCCAGCTCGAGGGTGAAGGGCACGACGAGCACCTCGTCCACGCCCACCTCGGCGAACAGCTCCAGCCGCCGCTCGAGCGTCGCCAGGAGCTCCACCTGGTTGCCGAGCACGATGCGCGGGTGCGGGTCGAACGTCACCATCGTCGTCGTCCGCAGCCCGGCCGCCTGGGCGGCCTGGATCACTGCCCGGTGACCCAGGTGCACGCCGTCGAACGTGCCGATCGCAACGGCGCGCGACTGCGCCGTCAGCTCCCCGGGAGACCGCGCGACCTTCACAGCCGTGCCAGAGCCTCGTCGGGCGGGATGATCCGGTCCGGATCGGCCTCCTCCACCGCAAACGGTCCGATCTCCGTCCGGCGCAGCGCCACGCAGTGCCCTCCGAGCGCGTTCGCGATCGCCCGGACGTACGTGCCGGAGCTGACGACGAGGTCCAGCCGCACCGTGTCGCCGCTATACGCGATGACGTCGAGTGCGTCGACGCGCGAGCGTCGCAGCGGCATCTCGACGGCGATGCCGCGGCGGGCCAGCCTGTAGGCGCGCTCGCCACCGATCTTGACCGCGGACGCGGCCGGGATCGGCAGCTCGATCTCCCCCCGGAGGCGCTCGAGCCGCTGCTCCAGCTCGTCGGCGGTCGGCGGGTGGAGCCGCTCCAGGACGTCGCCCTCGGGATCGCCCGTCGAAGTCCGGGCGGTGAGCGCGACATCTGTCACGTATCGCTTGTCGAGTCCGACGAAGCACGAGGCCAGCTTAGTTGCCGCACCGGACAACAGAAGCAGCAGGCCCGTCGCGAAGGGGTCGAGCGTCCCCGCGTGGCCCGTGCGCGCACCCGTACGGCTGCGGAGATCGCGGACGATCGCGAAGGACGACGGCCCCGCCGGCTTGTCGACGAGAATGATCCCGTTCGGGCTAAGTGCGCGCGGGGGCACTCGAGGCAGACGCGAACTCGCGCAGCACGAACTCCGTGATCTCCTCCACGCTCGCCTCGCTCGAGAAGCCGGCGGCCTGGCGGTGCCCGCCTCCGCCCGACTTGCGCGCGATCGCGGAGACGTCGAGCTCGTCGACGCTCGCGCGCAGGCTGACCCGCCTCGTCGGGCCGTCGGAGCGCGGAGGCTCGCGGATGAGGACGGACATGTCGGCGCCCTCGACGGCGCGCAGGTAGTCGATGATCCCCTCGGCGTACGGCTCGGCGGCGCCGACGTCCACGAAGTCCGTGCGGAGGAGGTGCGAGACGACGATGCGGCCCCCCTCGTAGATCTGCGCCCGCTCGAGTGCGCGCGCGAGGAGCTTGAGCTTGGCGAACTGCACGGATTCGTACACGCCCTGGAACACCCGGTGCAGGTCCGCCCCGGCCTCCACGAGCTCGGCCGCGAGGCGGAAAGCCTTGGGCGTCGTGTTCGTATACTGGAAGCGACCCGTGTCGGTCACGAGTGCGATGTAGAGCGCCTCCGCGATCTCGGGCGTGATCTCGACGTCGAGGACGTCGAAGATGTCCCGCAGCACCTCGCCCGTTGAGGACGCGTCCGCGACGATCAGATTGAGGTCGCCGAACCGCGTGTTGTCGTGGTGGTGGTCGACGTTGAGGAAGAGGCGCGCGCTCTGAAGAATCTCCGGGTCCGGCCCGATCCGGCTCTCGTTGGCGCAGTCGACAGCGACCAGCACCCGCTCGCCGGCGTCGTCGGGCATCGTCCGGCGCAGCTCGGCGAGCTCCATGAACGCGTACTCCGCCGGCATGGGCGTCGGGCCCGCCAGGTACATGACCGCGTCCTTGTCGATTTGCCTGAGCGCAAGCGTCAGCGCGAGCAGCGATCCCAGCGCGTCGCCGTCCGGATTCTCGTGCGTGGTGACGAGGAAGCGGTCGTGGCTCCGGATCGCCTCGACGACCGCCTGCATGTCATTCGCTGTCGTCTGGGGCGAGCTCATCGATCAGCTTGGTCATGCGCACGCCGCGCTCGACCGACGGATCGTACTCGAAGGTCAGCTGCGGGGTTCGCTTCATTCGAAGCTCGCGGGCCAGGCGCGACTGCAGGACGCCGTGGGCAGCCTGGAGCCCCGCGAGGCTCTCGGAGCGCTTGCGCGCCGAACCGAGGACGCTGACGAAGACGCGCGCCTGGCGCAGGTCGGTCGAGGTGTCGATTCCCGTCACGGTGACAAAGCCGATCCGCGGATCCTTGAGCTCGCCGATGCTCTCGGACAGGACCTCCCGCACCGCCTCGTTCACCCTCCTCATCCGCTGGGTCATCCTGCCTAACTTATCCTCCGCCGGCATCGTCCTCATGAGCGTGACGGGTCGCCCGCTCGTGCTTGTCGCGCTGGCGGCGCTCGTCGCCGGCGTCGCCATTGCGCGAGGCGCTCACGACGGCACGCCGCGCTTCGAGGTGCTGGCACACGTCGACCCGGGCGACGTCTACGCGGGTGACGTGTACGCCCACCGAGACCACGCGTACCTCTCGAGCCACCGCGCCAGGAGAAGCTGCCCCGCGCAGGGCGTCCGTGTCTACGACCTGCGGAATCCGCGCCGTCCGAAGCTCGTCTCGCGCTTCGGCAGCGTCACGGGCACCTGGACCGAGAAGACGATCGTCAAGCACGTGACGACGGAGTCGTTCACCGGCGACCTGGCCGTGATCAGCTTCCAGGGCTGCACCCTGAGCGCCTTCCGCGGCTTCGGGCTGTGGGACGTGACGAACCCGCGGCGACCGCGCCGGCTCGCCCTCGTCCCCACCGATCCTCGCGGCTCGCACGAGATCTGGCTCGGCGCCGTCGGGAACCGCGCCTTCGTCTACACGGCGATCATCTCCTCGGAGATCCGCTCCTCGCCCGACTACGACGCGGCCCGCCACACGGCCACGATTCCCGGCGACGCCGACTTTCGCATCTTCGACGTCTCCGATCCCGCGAAGCCCGCCAAGGTGGGCGAATGGGGTGCCTGGCGCTCGCTCGGCGTCCACCCGAACGACGGTCTCGGAGAGGGTCGCATGCGCCAGAACCTCGTGCACTCGGTGATCACGAACCGCGCCGGCACGCGCGCCTACCTGTCCTACTGGGATCTCGGCACTGTCATCCTCGACATCTCGACCCCCGCCCGCCCGCGCTACCTCGGGCGCACGAAGTTCGAGCCCGGCGAGGTCGGCAACGCGCACTCGGCCGCGCTCGGCCGCAACGAGACGCTGCTGCTCCAGACCCACGAGACGGACGGCGGCATCCCGGTCCTCTTCGACGTCTCGAACCCCGCCGCGCCCAGGCGCCTGAGCGAGTTCGCGCTCAGCCCTCAGCTGCTCCGCCAGGGTCGTCGCGGCCTCGATTTCGACCGCGTGTCGGGTTTCGACCTCTCGGACAGCGTGCACGACCCGAAGCTCCTCGGCAGCCGCGCGTACTTCTCGTGGTACCGCCAGGGCGTCGTCGCCGCGGACGTCGCCAACCCGGCCCGCCCCCGTCTCCTGGCGCGTTTCCTCCCGCCGCTCGCACGCGACCGCGAGGAGCTTCTCTGCCCTGACCAGCCGTGCCGGGCCGTCTGGGGCGTCTTCGTCACCCCGCGCTACGTGCTCGCCTCCGACATGGTCAGCGGGCTCTGGGTCTTGCGGCTGCGTTAGCTCGTAGGAGGGATTGGCGAAAATAGATTCGCGGAATGGCGTAGACTCGCCGTATGGGTGTTGGCCCCATCCTCGAAAGGCTCCGCAGGCTCGTGAGACCGCTCTTGCAAAGGGTTTGCGAAGGTAGAGGTACGTGGGCAGGAGGGCTTACCGCTCCGGCCCTTTGTACCGAGATACTGAGCGGCCTACGCCGCGGGTGGCACGGCCCGCGCCCGTGTGAGCGTGAGCCCGAGGCTATTCGCTAGTCGTCGAGCGTCACGACCTCCCGCTCGCCGCGGCCGACCTCGAACGCCTGTCCGGCCAGCCAGCGCTCCGCCTCGTCCAGGAGGCGCTCCGCCTCGCGGTATTCCCGCGCCACGCACGAGAGCGTGATGCGCGCGCGCTGCCAGACGTCGTGGTGGTCGACCTCGGCGACGGAGGCGCCGAAGCGCCGTTGCAGCTGCGCCTTCGCGGAGAGCAACTCCTTGCGCTTGCCCTTGAGGGAGTGGTTGTCGGGAAAGTGGAGCTCGATCGACAGGATCCCGACGTAGCCCGCGCCCATCGGGCGGCCCGCAGACCTACGTGGAGGCCTGCGCCGTGGGCGTCGTGTCGGACAGGTCGGTGCGCTCGACCTCGCGCTGCTCGTAGCACTCGAGCACGTCGCCTTCCTTCACGTCGTTGAAGCCCTCGAGCAGGATGCCGCACTCGAAGCCCTCGAGCACCTCGCGTACGTCGTCCTTGAAGCGCTTGAGCTGGGCGATGTGGGTCTCGTAGATGACGGTGCCGTCGCGGACGACGCGCACCTGGCCGTTGCGGCGGATGACCCCGTTCGTGACCATGCAGCCCGCGATCGTGCCGAGCCGCGAGACCTTGAAGAGCGCGCGCACCTCCGCCTCGCCGAGCGTCTCCTCCACCTGGCGCGGCTTGAGCATGCCGACGAGCGCCTGCTCGATGTCCTGCGTCAGCTCGTAGATCACGCGGTAGGTGCGGATCTCGACCCCCTCGCGCTCGGCGAGCAGGCGAGCCTCGGCGTTCGGCCGGACGTTGAAGCCGACCACGAGCGCGTTGGACGCGGACGCGAGCATGATGTCGCCCTCTGCGATCCCGCCCACTCCCTGGTGGATCACATGTACGCGCACCTCGGGATGCTGGATCTTCCCGAGCTCGGAGATCGCTGCCTCGACGGAGCCGACCACGTCGCCCTTGAGCACGAGGTTGAGGTCCTGGACCGCGCCCTCCTGCATCTGGGTGAAGAAGTCCTCGAGCGACACGCCGCCCTTGGAGCGCTGGGCGAACTGCTCGCGGCGCAGGCGCTGCCCGCGCAGCCCGGCGAGGTGGCGCGCCTGGCGCTCGTTCTCGACCACGCGGCAGAGCTCGCCCGCAGGCGGCGGATGGTCGAAGCCGAGGATCTCGACCGGGTCGCCCGGCCGCGCCTCCTTGATCTTCTCGCCGCGGTAGTTGTAGAGCGCGCGCACCTTGCCCCAGGCGTCGCCGGCGACGACCGCGTCGCCGACACGCAGCGTGCCGCGATGGACGAGCATCGTCGCCGCCGGGCCCCGGCCGACGTCGAGCCGCGACTCGATGATCGGGCCCGACGCCTCGGCCTTCGGATTGGCGGTCAGCTCGAGCTCGGCGTCGGCGACGAGCAGCACCTTCTCCAGCAGGTCGTCGAGGTTCGCCTTCTCCTTGGCGGAGACGTCGGAGAACTGGGTCGTGCCTCCCCACTCCTCCGGCTGCAGCTCCTCCTGCGCCAGCTCGGTGCGGACCCGCTGCGGATTCGCGTCGGGCACGTCGATCTTGTTCACGGCGACCACGATCGGCACCTCGGCGGCGCGCGCGTGGGAGATCGACTCCCTCGTCTGCGGCATCACGCCGTCGTCCGCCGCCACGACGAGCACGGCGATGTCCGTCACCTTCGCGCCGCGGGCGCGCATGGCCGTGAACGCCTCGTGGCCCGGGGTGTCGAGGAACGTGATGCGGCGCCCGTTGTGGTCGACCTGGTAGGCGCCGATGTGCTGAGTGATGCCACCGGCCTCGGTCTCCACGACGGCCGTCTCGCGGATGGCGTCGAGCAGCGTCGTCTTGCCGTGGTCGACGTGGCCCATGATCGTGACCACCGGCGGGCGGGGCACGAGATCCTCCTCGGAGTCCTCGTAGGCCTCCGGCTCCTCGTCCTCGTCGGCGGCGTGCTTGATGTGCACCTCGCGCTCGACCTCGGTCGCGATCTGCTGCACGGCCTCGTCGGAGAGCGACTGCGTGATCTGCACCATCTCGCCGAACCCCATCATGATCTTGATGATCTGGGCGACCGTGATGCCCAGCGCGGCGGAGAGGTCCTTGACGGTGACACCGGAGTGCACGGTCACCGGACCGGTCGGAAGCACGACCTCGCGCGGCGTCTTGGGGCGTTGATCCTGCCGGTCGCGCTGCTGGCGGGAGTCCTGGCGTGGACGGGCGGCGCCGGTGTCGATCACGACCCGGCGCTTGCGCCGGCCGACGGCACCCTGCCGCGGGCGGACGGGGCGGTTCGGGCGATTGGGACCGGATTGATCAGCCATCGGCGTCAGTGTAAAGGCGCGCGAGCGCCGGTTCGACCTGGACCGTGCGCCGCAGCGTTCGGTTGAAGGCGCGCCGGTCCACGGCCCGCTCGAAGCAGGAGAGCCTCCGGCACGTGTAGACGCCGCGCCCCGGGCCTCGCGGCGACTGCACGAGCACCCCCGCGGGCGCGGTGAACCGCAACAGCTCCGCCTGCGGCGCCTTGCGCCCGCAGCCCGCGCACGTCCTGACGGGAGCCGCCATCAGACAGCGCGCTCGTCCTCCTCTCGCGACTCCTCGGCCGGCGCGGCGGAGACCTCTGCCGTCGCGGTCTCGAAGGCGCTCGCGTCCTCGTCGCGCTCGTCGCCCTCCGGCGCGGCGTCGACGGTGGAAGCGACGGGCTCGAGCTCTTCGACCTCCTCCACCGTGGCCGCCTCCTCGATCAGCGCGGTGACGGTGCCCTCCTCCGGCTCGTGGAGCGCGAGCTCCTGGTGCGCGGGCACGCCGCAGTACTTCGACCCGGGCAGCGCCGCGTTCGGGCAGCGCTTGCCGTTCGAGAGCACCGCGGAGCAGCGGCCGGTGAACTCCTCGTCGTCGCCGCCGCCGTACGCCGCCTCGGCCTCGGCGTGAGCGAACTCCGTGTCGGACTGGATGTCCACGCGCCAGCCCGTCAGCCTGGCCGCGAGGCGGGCGTTCAGGCCCTCCTTGCCGATCGCG
>JBOHAW010000303.1:0-13495 GCA_050697975.1 Gaiellaceae bacterium | reverse complement strand
CCCCCGGGCACGACCGCGGCCCGGCCCGCCACGCGGCTGAACCCGCGCTCGTCGAAGAAGTCCGGCAGCGTCAGGGAGGCGGCCTGTTCCCGCGGCGTCGCGTCTGGCGCGAAGATGTCGGGAGAGGCGACCTGGAGGTTGAGCGGGCGCTCCGGCGCGACGGCTCCTCCCAGCGGCTGGACACGATCGAAGAGCACGTTCAGGCCGGTGCGGAGGACGACTCGAGCGCGCTCGGTGCGCCTGCGCAGGTCGGCCGCGCCGACGGTCAGTGCCGCGGGCGCGCCGCCCGGCCCCGACACGCTCCCGAAGCCCGGTCCGGCGGGGCCGTCGTTCCCGGCGGGCGCGATCACCAGCGTGTCGAGGCGCATCGCGCCCGCCGCCGCCCGGGCCAGAGGTCCGTCGGCGAAGGCCGCGAAGCGCTCGGCCACGCCCACGAGGACGATGCGAGCCGCGTCGTGGGCGTCGCCGTCGTCGTTCGGATCGACCGCGCGCTCCAGTCCGGCGATGATCTGATCGGTGCGGGAGTAGACGGCCCAGCCGCCCGTCGCATCGCGCTGCCAGCCCGCGACGCGGATGGGCACGATCGTCGCGCCGGTCGCGACCCCGGCCAGACCGGCCGGTCCGCCCGCGCCGACGAGGATTCCGGCCAGCTCGGTGCCGTGCTGCTCGAGCTCGGAGGCGTTGTCGGGCCTGGGCGCGGCGAGCGCGAGCTCGCCTCCGTCGACGATATCGATGCCTCCCTCCACCCGCCCGCCGAGGTACGGCTGCGCGCGGTCGACGCCGGTGTCGAGCAGAGCGATGGTGACGCCGCGGCCGTCGAAGCCCGGGAGCCCGACCTCCGGGCGCAGACCGGAGCCCGGGGCGAACGACGACCGGCGCAGGACGCGGGAGGAGATCGACGCCGGAAAGGCGGCTCGCACCGGATACACGCCCTCGACCTCGGGGGCCCGCTCCAGCAGCGCGATCGCGCGCGGGTCGAGCGGAGCGGCGAAGCCGTTGAGCACGCGCGTGTACGTGAACACCGGCCGGATCTGCGCGCCCTGGACCTCCATCCTCGAGATGAAGAGCTTCTGCGCGGTCAGCGTCCTCCTCGTCCAGGTGCGCTCGTCGCGGTCGCCGGCGAGCCCGCCCGCCGCGGCAACCCGGTCGGCGAGCGCCGGCGCCTTGAGGACGACGATCGCGAGCTGGCCGACCGAGACGCGCGTGCGCGAGCCGCCCACGAGCCCCTCCCACGCGGCCGCCGCGGCCCGCGGCGAGTCCCGGCGCGCATCCTCGCCGCCCGCCGACATGACGAGCAGGGAGGCGATCGCGGCGACGAGCGCAAGCGCGCTAAGCGTACGCATCCAGGGCAAGATACTCGGGGTACGGGACGGGCTCGGCATACCGTCCCGCCGACGCGATCATGGCGGCGTTGTCGGTGCAG
This sequence comes from Gaiellaceae bacterium, assembly GCA_050697975.1. GTDB lineage: Bacteria > Actinomycetota > Thermoleophilia > Gaiellales > Gaiellaceae > JBOHAW01. The sequence goes on along the minus strand of JBOHAW010000303.1, from coordinate 12,072 downwards.
AGCTCGAGCGGCGCGAGTGCGGCGCCGGGCAGCGACGCGCGCAGCTCGGAGTTGGCGGCCACGCCGCCGACGATTGCGATTCGCCGAGCGCCGATCCGGTCCGCGGCGGCCCGAGCCTGCTCCACGAGCGCACGCACGATCGCCCGCTGGTAGCTCGCCGCCAGGTCGGCGCGCCGGCGCGCGAGCTCGTCCTCGTCGAGGTCGCGCACGGCATAGAGGAGGGCGGTCTTGACGCCGGAGAAGGAGAAGTCGAGCCCGGGGACGCGCGCGACCGGGAACGCGACCGCCTCCGGGTCGCCGCTGCGGGCGAGGCGATCGATGGCCGCTCCGCCGGGGTACCCGAGCCCGAGGAGCCGCGCCCCCTTGTCGAAGGCCTCGCCGGCGGCGTCGTCGAGCGTCGTCCCGAGCACGGTGTGAGAGCCGTGGTCGCGGACGTCGAGCAGCTGGGTATGGCCGCCGCTCGCGAGCAGGCAGAGAAACGGCGGCTCGACCGGGTCCGGGCGCAGATAGAGCGAAGCGACGTGACCGTGAAGGTGGTCGACCGGGACGAGCGGCGCGCGCCGAGCCCACGCCAGTGCCTTCGCCGCGGAGAGACCGACGAGGAGCGCTCCGATCAGACCGGGGCCGCGCGTGACGGCGACGCGCGCGACGTCCGCGAGGCTCGCACCGGCCTCGTCGAGCGCCTCCCGAAGCACCGGCACGACGAGCTCGAGGTGGCGGCGCGACGCCACCTCGGGCACCACGCCCCCGTAGCGCGCGTGCAGGTCCGCCTGCGAGGAGACGACGTTCGACAGCACCGTCCCGTCCGGCGAGACGAGCGCCGCCGCGGTCTCGTCGCACGAAGTCTCGAGTCCGAGGATCATGTGTTCTCGCTGCACGAGAACACTAGTTTTCGGCAGCGGAGCTGGCGAAAACAGGGTCCTTCCACATGATCAGCGCATCCTCGCGATTGTCGGTGTAGTACCCGCGCCGGATCCCGCGCGGCTTGAAGCCGGACCGCTCGTAGAGCTCGATCGCGCCCGTGTTGGAAACGCGCACCTCGAGCGTGTATCCGCGCCCCTCGCCGGCGGTCAGGCCGAAGAGCCGGTCGAGCAGCGTGCCCGCGATCCCGCGCCGGCGGTGCTCCGGCGCGACGGCGACGTTCATCACGTGCCAGGCGTCGACGTACCGCGAGATGATCAGGTAGCCGACCAGCGAGCCGCCCTCGCCGTCGAAGGCGCCGAGGCAGATCGAGGACGGCTTCGCCAGCTCGCCCGCGAACATCGACCGTGACCACGGGGTCGGGTAGGACGCTCGCTCGATCATCTCGATCGCGGCCAGGTCGCGGATGCCGAGGCGGCGGTAGTCGATCGTCACGCGGTCAGGGTACGGTCGGCATCCGGAGCGCGAAGGTAGATGGGCTCGACCAGCTCGGCTGGACCGAAGTCGCGGGCGAGCGCGGCGTGGAAGCGGGCGCGGGGCGGGTGCAGCTCGCTCTCGTCCGGCGGCACCTCCGCTCCCGCCGCCTCCAGCACGGAGCGATAGCGGACGGCGCCGTTGCCGACGCACACGGCGCCGGGTGCGAGCGCCAAGTCGGCCGGTGCGAGACAGGCGGGGCGGCCGTCGACGAGCGTGAAGATCTCCCGGCGGCGCGCGTCGATCACGGGCACGGCACCGGGCGCACCGGCCGCCAGGGCGTCGAGCGTGGAGACGCCCGCCACCGGCACGTCGAGCACGAAGGCGAGCGCTCGTGCCGTCGCGAGCCCCATACGCAGCCCGGTGAAGCTGCCCGGCCCCGTACCGACTGCGAGCCCCTCGATCTGGCTGTCCCGGGCCCCACCCCGGCGGAGCAGGGCATCGACGTCCTGCAACACGCTGACCGCGCGCGAGCTGAGCTCGCCCAGCACCTCGCCGTCCCAGACGAGGGCCGACGTGGCCACGTCGGTGGCCGTGTCGAACGCGACGATCAGCACCCGGCGTCCTCGATCCGGATCACGCGCTCCTGCTCCGAGCGGTGCAGGATCCGAACGGCCGCGCGCACCGGCCCGAGGGCCCCGCCGGCGGCCTCGGGCCACTCGACGAACGCGATCGCTCCGTCGAAGTAGGGCTCCAGGTCACCCCACTCCGCGCTCGACACGCCGGCGAGTCGGTACAGGTCGAGGTGCGACACGTCGGCCCGCCCGCGGTAACGGTGCCCGATCGTGAAGGTCGGGCTCGTCACCGGCCCGGTCACGCCGAGGGCGCGGCAGGCGCCGCGCACGAACGTCGTCTTGCCCGATCCGAGCTCGCCGGCGACGGTGACGACGTCTCCGGGACGGAGCTCGGCGGCCAGCCGCGCGGCGCACGCCTCGGTCTCCTCGGGCGAGGAGGACACGATCTCCATCCCCGGAGCCTAGATGCGTGACCGGAAATTCCCGCGGGCCGGATGACGGCCCAGACACTGCGCGGGATCAGCGCGTCCGGGCACGACGCGTAGCGCTGCTACGCGCCGCGCCCGGCCACGGTGCCCCGCTTGGTCTGAGCCGCCCCCGGCGGCGCGCGAATTGCCGGTCAAGCATCTAAAAGAGGCCCAGCTGCACGGCCGGCTCGGCCCGCACGATCGGGTCGAGCTCGGACTCCGCCACCGGCAGGGACGCCGCGGCCGGAGTGCCCGCGCCGCTCCCGAGCAGCTCCGGAAGCCGGGCGAAATCGGCCTCGAGGATCTTCAGCATCGCGGGCGTGTAGAGCGCCGCGGCCGGATGGTAGAGCGGGTAGAGCAGCACGCTGCGGCCGCCGAGCGTCGTCGGCTGCTCCTGGCCGTGGACGCGTGTGATCCCGAGGGGCTTGCCCGACAGCAGCTTCGTGGCGAAGTTCCCGAGCGTCGCGACGATCTTCGGCTCGATCAGCTCGATCTGGCGGAAGAGGTAGCCCTCGCAGGTCGAGATCTCGTCGGGCTGGGGGTCGCGATTTCCCGGCGGCCGCGACTTGAGCACGTTCGCGATGTACACGTCGGCGCGCGTGAGCCCGATGCCCGCCAGCAGCTTCTCGAGCAGCTTGCCCGCCTGGCCGACGAAGGGGATCCCCTGCTGATCCTCGTGGAACCCGGGCGCCTCGCCCACGAACAGCAGGTCCGCGTCGGGATGGCCGGCGCCGAACACCGATTGCGTCCTCGTCACGTGCAGAGGACAGCGCGTGCAGCAGGCGACTTCCGCCCGCAGAGCCTCGAGCGCGCTGGCGCGCGTTACCGCGTCAGCAGGACCCACAGCTCCCGCCGCAACAGCCTCCGCCTCCACCGCCGAAGCTTGGCTGTGCGGCGGTGCCGTGAGTCGCGAACACGGAGAACTGCTTCCGCACGTTGGAGGCCTCGCAGTCCGGGCAGCTCACAGCCTCCCCGTTCCGGACGAGCTCCTCGAAATGGGACTCGCACTCCATGCACACGTACTCGTAGATCGGCATCGCCGGTGGAGTTTAGGCACACTCCCGGACGGCCTGCAAACCTCACGCCCCTGGCCGCCTTCCGCTCCCGCCGGGCGGAGCCGGGCTCCGCGGAAGGCTGACGCCGCTCATCCCCAGAAAGTGCTCCGCACTTCCGGGGGCCCCGAAAACCTGGCGGCACCGTGCTCTCCGGGCCCGTACCGGGTCGTACTGTGCCCTCCGGCCCGGCACCGCCAGCGACGTCCCGAGAACGTGAGCGAGTTCATCGCGGCGTCCGCAGCCTGCTCTGCTCGCGCCGCCACTCGGCGATGCGGCCGTGGTCGCCCGACAGCAGGATCTCGGGGACGGGCCAGCCCCGAAACTCGGCCGGCCGCGTGTAGTGCGGGTACTCGAGGCCGCCCTCGAGCTCGGGCGAGAAGCTCTCGACGAGGCCTGACTCCTCGCTGCCGAGGGCCCCCGGAAGCCGCCGCGCGATCGCGTCGAGCAGCACCATCGCGGGCAGCTCCCCGCCGGAGAGCACGTAGGGTCCGATCGAGACCGCGTCGGACGCGAGGTGCTCGAGCACACGCTCGTCGAAGCCCTCGAACCGGGCCGAGAGCAGCGTCAAACGCGGCTCGTCTGCGAGCTCCTCGACGAGCGCCTGGTCGAGCGGGCGCCCCTGCGGGGTGAGGGCGATCACGCGGTGCTCCGGCTCGCCGCCGTACGCGGCGTCGAGGGCCGCCGCCACGACGTCGACGCGGAGCACCATCCCGGACCCGCCGCCGTAGGGCTCGTCGTCGATCTGCCCGGCGCGGAGCGGGGTCGTGTCGCGGTAGCCGAAGAGGCGGAGCTCGAGCTCGCCGCCGAGCACCGCCGCCAGCGGACGCTGCTCGGTGAGCCAGGCGAAGGCGTGCGGGATCTGCGTGAAGACGTCGAGCTGCACGGCCGGCGAAGGGTATCCGGGCCGCCCGCCGGAGAGTGGCAAGGCCGCGGCGAAGACTCAACCGTCGGGAGGCGTCGCGGACGAGCCCTCGGCTTCGGTCGGCGTCCAGTCCGGCGCCCAGCTCGGAGGCGCGTACGGCTTTCCGGGGCTGCCGCCCACGACGACGAGCAGCGTCGGGGTCTCGAGCGCGACCGCCTCGCGCTGGACCTCGGGCCGGGCGTAGAGAAGCTCACCCGCGCCGAGCTCGACCTCCTCGCCGTCGCAGCGGAAGCGAGCGCGTCCGGCCACGACGATGTGGAGCTCCTCCTGACCGTAGTCCTTCTCGTCGTGGGGCACGATCAGCGGGCTGCCGGCCGAGGCCCGGTAGGCGTTGATCCCGAACGAGTTGATGCCGAAATGACGGCGAATCGCGTGGGAGGTACGGTCGGAATCGGGATAGCGGGCGGCGAAGGCTTGCCAGCGCCCGAGCGCCTTCGGATCGTGCTCGCGGAGAATGGCCTCCTGCTCCTCTGCGGTAGCGACGACACCGCCGACCGGGGTCTCCCAGTTGGACCGAAGATCCTCGATCCGGGCCACCTGCCAGCCCTGGTTGCTCACCCCGGAATGATGACGCCGCGCCGTCGCGCGTGCAACGCGAGTCTTGACGACGCCTCGTTAGCGCAGCGCGATTCGCGACGGCGGCCAGTACCGCGCGAAGACGGTGCCGATCAGGTGGTCGCGCGCGACGGCTCCCCAGACCCGCGAGTCGCACGAGTTCCGCCGGTTGTCGCCCATCATGAAGTAGTGCCCCGGCGGGACGTCCCAGCCGCCGCTCTCCTCGTCCCGGCGCCCGAGCTGCACGTAGGGCTCGTCGAGGGGCTTCCCGTCGATGAAGATCCTGCCGTTTCGCTCGGAGACGGTCTCGCCGGGGAGCCCGACCAGCCGCTTGACGAACACGCCCCCGGCGCCGCAGCGCACGAGCGCCTGGGGCGGGGTCTCGAAGACGACGACGTCGCCCCGCTTCGGCTCTCGCAGGTGGTAGATGAAGCGGTTCGCGAGCACCCGGTCGGAGGTCTCGGACTCGCACCCCTGCGAGGGCCTTGCGCAGTGCAGCGTCGGCTCCATCGACGAGGACGGGATGCGGTACGGATTGACGACGAACGCCTTGAGCAGAAGGACGACGAGGACCGCCCCGCCGAGCGTCACGATCCAGTCGATCGCCACCCGCACGGGATGGGGCAGGCCCTCGGTGAGGCGATCGACGGGGTTGCGCACGGTCAGGCCGGCTCGGCGAAGCCCGTGGCGACGACGATGCGCCCCCCGGCCACGTCGATTTCGCGCACGCAGGCCTCGACGAGCGGGAGCGCCAGGCCGCCGTCGAGCTCGAGGACGTCGTTCGCGACGCCGGGCGCGACATCGGCGACGCGGCCCAGCGGGCGGCCGTCCTCGTCCTCGACGGCGAGCCCGACGAGCTCGAACACGTAGTACGCGCCCGGCTCGGGCGGCGGCAGCTGGTCGCGCGGAATCTCGAGCGGCGCACCGCGCTCGACCTGACGGTCGAGCTTGATCACGAGCCTTCCCCCCGACCGCTTGCTGGCGACGACGCAGGCGGGCTCGCCGCCTGCGAGCAGGACGGCGCCGACGGCGAAGCGCTCCGCCGCCTCACTTGGCCGCTCGACGACGAAGGAGCCGTCGAGGCCATGCGGCCGGCCCACCCGGCCGACCGCGACGGAGACGTCACTCCTCGACAATCTCCAGCAGCACACGCTCGCGCCGGCGTGCGGCGCTCGCGCGCACGACCGTGCGCAGCGCCCGGGCGATCCGGCCCTGGCGGCCGATCACCTTGCCGACGTCGTCCGGCGCGACGTGGAGCTGCAGTACGAGGCCGCCGTCCCGCTCGACGGTCTCGACCCGCACCGCGTCCGGCTCGTCGACCAGCTGGCGCGCCAGGTACTCGAGCAGCTCAGGCAATGCTCTTGGCCCGCAACAGCCGGGAGACGGCGTCGGAGGGCTGCGCGCCCTTCCCGAGCCACTCCTTCACCTTGGTCTCGTCGAACTCGATCGTGGAAGGGTCCGTCTGCGGGTTGTAGCGTCCGACGATCTCGATGAACCGTCCGTCGCGCGGGGAGCGCGAGTCGGCCACGACGACACGGTAGATCGGGTTCTTCTTCGAGCCGACGCGGGCCAGTCTCATCCGTACAGCCATTCGTTACCTCCGGCCGGCCTTGGTCAGTTCGGGCGGGAGTGCCGGCAGCTTCCCCTTGCCCATCTGCTTCATCATCTTCTGCATCTGCTTGCGCGCGGCGAGCAGCTGGTTGACCTGCTGCACCGTCGTCCCGCTCCCGCGCGCGATCCGCTGCCGCCGCGAGCCGTTGATCAGGTGCGGCAGGCGGCGCTCCTGCGGCGTCATCGAGAGCACGATCGCCTCCACGCGGCTCATGTCCTTCTCGTCCACGTCGAGACCCTCGAGCTGCTTGCCGAGGCCGGGCACCAGCGAGAGCACGCCCTTCAGCGGCCCCATCCGGCGCAGCATCCGGTAGCTCGCGAGGAAGTCGTCGAAGCTGAACTCGCCCGCGCGCAGCCTCGCCTCCATGCGTTCCTGCTCGTCCTCGGTGGCGGCGGCCTCCGCCTTCTCGATCAGCGACAGGACGTCGCCCATGCCAAGGATGCGCGAGGCCATGCGGTCGGGATGGAAGTACTCGAACTGATCGAGCTTCTCCCCGACCGAGACGAGCTTGATCGGCTTGCCAGTGACCGCCTTGACCGAGAGCGCCGCGCCGCCGCGCGCGTCGCCGTCGAGCTTCGTCAGCACCACGCCGTCGAAGGCGATCCGCTCCTGGAAAGCCTGCGCGACGGCGACCGCCTCCTGCCCGGTCATCGCGTCGAGCACGAGCAGGACGTTCGTCGGCTTCGTCTCGGTCCGAACCGCTGCGAGCTCCTCCATCAGCGCCTCGTCGACGTGCAGGCGACCCGCCGTGTCGAGGATCACAACGTCGCGGCCGTCGGCGTGCGCGCGCTGAAGGCCCTTGCGGGCGGCGAACACGGGGTCCTTCGTCTCCTCGCGGTAGACCGGAATCTGAATCTGGCGCCCGAGCTGCTCGAGCTGGTCGACCGCGGCCGGGCGTTGCAGGTCGGCGGCGACGAGCGCGGGGCTGCGCTTCTCCTTGCGCAGGAGCAGCGCAAGCTTGGCCGCGGCCGTCGTCTTCCCCGAGCCCTGGAGGCCCGCGAGCAGGATCACCGTGGGCGGGCGACCGGCGAAGGCGAGCTTCGAGCTGCCCGAGCCCATCAGGCCCGTGAGCTCCTCGTGGACGATCTTCACCACCTGCTGACCGGGCGTGAGGCTCTTCAGGACGTCCGCTCCGGTCGCGCGCTCGCGCACCCGCGCGACGAACTCCTTCACGACCTTGAAGTTGACGTCCGCCTCGAGCAGCGCAAGCCGGATCTCGCGCATCGCGCGCGAAATCGACTCCTCGTCGAGGCGTCCACGGCCCCGCAAATCCCCGAGGGCGGCCTGAAGCTTGTCGGAAAGCGTGTCGAACACGGCCCGGGAAGTGTACTGAGGCGCCTTGGCCGTCCCCTCTCGATCGTCCTACACTCCCGACATGCCCGTTTGCTCCAACTGCGGCGAGCAGAACGCGGAACGCGCCCGGTTCTGCTCGAACTGCGCGCAGCCGCTTGCCGACGGCGACGAGTCCTCGCCCTACGTCCGCAAGATGGTGACGGTGCTCTTCTGCGACGTCACGGGCTCGACGAGCCTCGGCGAGCAGCTCGACCCGGAGTCGCTGCGCCGCGTGATGCTGCGCTGGTTCGACGCCATGCGCGCCGCGCTCGAGCGGCACGGCGGCACGGTCGAGAAGTTCATCGGCGACGCGGTGATGGCCGTCTTCGGCGTGCCGGTCCTGCACGAGGACGATGCGCTGCGCGCGGTGCGGGCGGCGGAGGAGATGCGGAGCGTGCTCGCCGAGCTGAACGACGAGCTCGAGACCGTCTGGGGCGTCAGGCTCGAGACGCGCACCGGCATCAACACCGGCGAGGTCGTCACCGGAGAGCTCGGCGGCGGGCGCACGCTCGCCACGGGCGACGCCGTCAACGTCGCGGCCCGCCTCCAGCAGGCGGCGGAGCCGGGCGAGATCCTGATCGGGACGGAGACCTACCGCCTCGTCCAGGGCGCGGTCAAGGCCGGACCGCTGGAGGCCTACTCCCTCAAGGGGAAGAGCGAGGCGGTCGCGCCGTGGCGCCTCGAGCGGGTGGTCAAGGGCGCGCGCGGTCTGCTCTCCCAGCTCGACTCTCCCCTCGTCGGCCGCCTGGGGGAGCGGGCACTGCTCGCGGAAGCGTTCGAGCGGGCGGTCGCCGAGCGGCGCTGCGAGCTCGTGACCGTCACCGGAGCGGCCGGCGTCGGCAAGTCGCGGCTCGCGCACGACTTCGTCGTCCGGCTGCTCGACGCGTCGGCGATGCAGGGCCGTTGCCTCCCGTACGGCGACGGCATCACGTACTGGCCGGTCGTCGAGATCGTCAAGCAGGCGGCGGGGATCACGGAGGACGACTCGCCGGAGGCGGCCCGCGCGAAGATCCGTGCCCTGGTCGCCGACGAGCCGGACGCCGAGCAGATCAGCGACGGCGTCGCCGGCGTCGTCGGTCTCGCGGGCGACGCCACCCCGCGCAGCGAGGAGGCGTTCTGGTCGCTCCGCAAGCTCTTCGAGGTGCTCGGGCGCACGCACCCGCTCGTGCTCGTGTTCGAGGACATCCACTCGGCGGAGCCGACCCTCCTCGACCTGCTCGAGTACCTCGCCGGCTGGAGCAAGGGCTCGCCGATCGTGCTGCTCTGCCTCGCCCGGCCCGACCTGCTCGACGCCCGTCCCTCCTGGCCCGTGGCGCTCCAGCTCGAGCCGCTCGAGCTCGAGGAGACGAGCGAGCTGATCACGAACCTGCTCGGCTCGTCACTCCAGGACGAGAGCGTCGAGCGGCGGATCGCCGACGCGGCTGACGGGAATCCGCTGTTCGTCTCGGAGCTCCTGCGGATGATGATGGACGAGGGCCTGCTCAAGGAGCAGGACGGCGACTGGCACGCCGCGCGGGCGATCACGCACCTCGACATTCCCGTGACGATCCACGCGCTCCTCGCGGCTCGCCTGGACGGCCTCGAGCCCGGCGAGCGGGCGGTGCTCCAGCGCGCCGCGATCGCCGGCAAGATCTTCTGGTGGGGAGCGGTCTCGGAGCTCTCGCCCGAGGACCTGAAGTCCGAGGTCGGCACCCACCTGCACTCGCTGCTGCGCAAGAAGCTGATCTTCCCGGAGGAGGTGACCGGCTTCGACGGCGAGGACGGCTTCCGCTTCGGCCACGTCCTCGTCCGCGATGCGGCCTACCGATCGATCCCGAAGGGGCTCCGCGCGGAGCTGCACAGCCGGTATGCGGACTGGCTGCTGCGCAAGGCCGGCGAGCGCGAGATCGAGTCCGAGGAGATCATCGGCTACCACCTCGAGCAGGCCTACCTCGCGCGCGCCGAATTGGGTCCGGTCGACGACCGGGGGCGCGAGCTCGCCGCCCGGGCGGGATCGCTGCTCGGCTCGGCCGGACGGCGCGCCTTCGCCCGGGACGACATGCCGGCCGCGCTCAAGCTGCTCGACCGCGCCGTCTCGCTCGTCACGGCCGACGATCCCGAGCGCCTGGAGCTGATGCGGGGCCTCAGCAACGCCTTCTGGACCGTGGGCGAGCTCAACCGCGCCGAGGGGCTCCTCACCGAGCTGATCGAGGCCGCCCGGGCCGCGGGCGACCGCCGGCTCGAGTGGTACGCCGTCCTCGAGCGTGCGTCCCGGCGCACGGTCACGGATCCCGCGGCCTCGACCGAGGACCTTCTCCGGGCGGCCAGCGACGCGGCCGCCGTGTTCGAGGAGTTCGACGACGACCTGGGACTCGCCCGGGCGTGGCGCGCGATCGCGCACGTCTCGCGGCGTCGCTGCCGCTTCGGCGAGGCGAAGGAGCAGCTCGAGCGCGCGCTGAGCCACGTCCGCCGCGCCGGCGGCGCGCCCGAGGAGGCCCGGATCGTGGACGCGCTCTGTACCGCGCTCCTGTACGGCCCGACGCCCGCGGACGACGCGGTCCGCCGCTGCGCCGAGCTGCTCCGAGAAGCCAAGGGGAACCGGCTGATGGAGGCGAACGTCCTCAGCTCGGAGGCGGGACTCCAGGCCATGCGCGGCGAGTTCGACGAGGCGCGGTCGCTGTGCACCCGCGCCCGGGCGATCTACGAGGAGCTGGGACTGCTCCTTCCGATCGCCGGCCTCACGGGCATCAGCGGCGCGATCGAGCTGCTCGCCGGGGACGTCGCGGCCGCCGAGGAGCACCTCCGGGAGGGCTACGACATCTTCTCGCGCACGGGCGCGCGCGCCTTCCTGGCGGGCCAGGCGCCGTTCCTCGCGGAGGCGCTCTTCGCCCAGGGCCGCAAGGTCGACGCGGCCCGCGTCGCCGACGCGGGCGAGCGGGTGGCTCTGAGCCACGACGTGCCGTCGCAGGTGCTGCTCCGCAACATCCGCGCGAAGCTCGAGGCGGACGCCGGCCGGGCGGACGCCGCAACGGCCCTCGTGCAGGAAGCGACGACCCTCGCGGGCGGGACCGACGCCCCCAACCTCCAGGCCGACACGCTGGTCGCCCACGCCGAGGTGCTGCGATTGCTCGGGCACACCGACGACGTCGGGCGGCTCCTGCGCGAGGCCCTCGTACGCTACGAGGCGAAGGGCAACGTGGTCGCGGCGCAGCGAACGCGCGAGGCGCTCGGGGAGAAGGCGATCGCGTAAGACCTCGGGGGCGGACGGCGTTAGGGTGTCGCGCAAGGCCAACGAGGGAGGAGTAGTGATGGCGAAGGCACCGCGCAAGCTCAAGGCCAGCTCGACCGTCAGCTTCGCGCAGGCGGTGAAGGAGGAGGTGCAGAAGTACGACCAGTCCGACAGCGGGTCGAAGCAGGCGAGGTTTCGCGTCGCGGAGATGTACGTCGACGTCACGTTCAAGTCGCCGGGGGTGGTCGACGTCTACCTCGTCGAGCTCGAGCAGGTCTAGATCACGCAGTTCCGGACGACCGTGGACATCGCCTTCGCCGTCGAGCGGTAAGGCAGCGGGGCGCGCGGTCGTCTACCCGGCGACGAGCGCCTGCGCGAAGTCACCCGCGTCGAACGGGCGCAGGTCGTCGAGACCCTCCCCCACCCCGATCAGCTTCACGGGCAGCCCGAGCTCGTGCGCGATCGCGACGGCGATCCCGCCCTTCGCGGAGCCGTCGAGCTTCGTGAGCGCCACGCCGGTGACGCCGACGGCATCGCCGAACAGCCTCGCCTGCTGCACGCCGTTCTGGCCGGTCGTCGCGTCGACGACGAGGAGCGTCTCGTGCTGCGCGCAGTCGAGCTTCCCCGCGATCACCCGGCGCACCTTGGCGAGCTCGTCCATCAGGTTCGTCTGCGTGTGCAGGCGGCCGGCCGTGTCGACGATGACCACGTCCCGCCCACGCGCGCCCGCCGCCTCGATCGCGTCGAACGCCACCGCCGCCGGATCGGAGCCGCGCACTGAGCCGACGAAGTCCGCGCCCGCGCGCTTCGCCCAGATCTCGAGTTGCTCCTCGGCGGCAGCGCGGAAGGTGTCGGCCGCCGCGAGGACGACGCCGTGGCCGTGCTCCCGCAGCTTCGAGGCCAGCTTGCCGATCGTGGTCGTCTTACCCGTCCCGTTCACGCCGACGACGAGGATCACGCTCGGCCGCTCGCTGACCGCGTGCGTTCCCGCCTCTCCGAGCATGGCCTCGA
>JBOHAW010000302.1:0-5451 GCA_050697975.1 Gaiellaceae bacterium | reverse complement strand
GTTCTACGTCAACGGCTTCGAACAGGTCGTCTCGATCGAGACGGGTCGCGGCTACCGCATTCAGGGAACCCCCACCCACCGCATCAAGGTCGTCGACGGCGACGGGAACTGGATCTGGAAGCGCTTCGCGGAGATCGCCGAGGGCGATCGCGTGCCGCTCATGCGGGGCGGCCTCGTCGGCGAGCCGCGTGAAGTCGTGCTGCCTCCCCTGGGCGAGCTGTACTGGACGTCCGACTTCCGGACACGCGTCCCGCGGCGGATGACGCCCGATCTCGCCGAGTTCGTCGGTTACTTCATGGGCGACGGCTCGCTGCACGCGAAGGGTCTTCGCCTCAGTGTCGCCAGGGAGGATCAGGACGTCGTCGAGCGCCTGCTCGACCTCGGATCAGCGCTCTTCGGACTGAACGGGCAGGTCACCGAGAAGACCGGCTACACGGAGGTCGCTTTCCATTCGGTGCCGCTCACGGTCTGGTGGGAGGCGTGCGGGTTCGCGAAGCTCCCGCCGTCAGCCGAGCACAGCGGGAAGGGCTGGCACTCCCACATTCCCGACGCCGTCCTGTACACGAACGATCGTGAGATCTACGCCGGCTTCGTTCGCGGTCTCTTCGAGGCAGACGGAACCACAAGCAACGGATACGTGTCCTGGAGCACGGTCACCGAGAGCTTCAGCCGCGACGTCCAGAGCCTGCTGCTCGCGCTCGGATTCGTAACGACGCGCAAGGTCGACGACGCGAACGACCGCTTCGTCCTCCGACTCCTGAACGTCGCAGCCGACGAGCACTACCTCGAGGAGATCGACAGCCGGGCGATGATCGATGACCTCGCGCCCGTGAACGACCCGCTGCGAAAGACGATGCTCATGGCGCTCGCGCGACGCAGCGACAGTTCGCGGCGCTCGGCGACAGGACTGCTCGAGCGCAGCGGAGACACGGAGCTCGAGCACCTGCTCGGCTTCTACTACGACACCGTCGCGACCGTCGAGACGCTGGACGATCAGCCGACGTTCGACCTTTCGGTGCCCGACAACGTCACGTATGTGGCCAACGGGTTCGTCAGCCACAACACGATCAGCTTCATGATGGATTGCGACACGACCGGGGTCGAGCCGGACTTCTCGCTCGTGAAGTCGAAGAAGCTCGTCGGCGGCGGCGAGATCACGATCGTGAACAAGACGGTGCCGATGGCGCTCGAGCGGCTCGGCTACGCGCCGGCCGAGCGCGAGGAGGTCGTCGCCTTCATCGACGAGCGCAACACGATCGTCGGCGCGCCGTACGTGAAGGCCGGGCACTTCCCGGTCTTCGACTGCGCGATCGGCGACCGGGCGATCCACTACATGGGCCACGTGAAGATGATGGGCGCGGTCCAGCCGTTCATCAGCGGCGCGATCTCGAAGACGGTCAACCTGCCCGAGACGGTGGCCGTCGACGAGGTCGCCCAGCTCCTCGTCGAGTCGTGGCAGCTGGGCGTGAAGGCGATCGCGATCTATCGCGACAACTGCAAGGTCGCCCAGCCGCTCTCGGGGAAGAGCGACGGCCCTGCGCTCGCGGCTGCGGGCTCGGCCCTCGTCGCGGCCCCGCGCCGCCGCCGGCTTCCCGAGGACCGCACCGAGGTCGGGCGCAAGTTCCGGGTCGGCGAGTACGAGGGCTACATCCACGTCGGCCTGTTCGAGGACGGCACGCCCGGTGACATCTTCGTCGACATCGCCAAGGAGGGCACGACGCTGGCGGGGCTGATGAACTCGTTCATGATCTCGGTCTCGCTCGGCCTCCAGTACGGCGTGCCGCTCGAGGTGTACTGCTCGAAGTTCAGCCACATGCGCTTCGAGCCCTCCGGCCAGACGAACGACGCGGACATCCGCGTGGCGAAGTCGATCGTCGACTACATCTTCCGCTGGATGGGGAAGAAGTTCCTCACCACCGACCAGCAGGAGGAGATCGGCATCCTCTCGCCCGAGGTGCGCGCGCGCCTCGCGCAGTCCTATGCCGCGCTCCAGGGCAAGCCGGCAATCTCGGACGAGCCGGGCGTCGAGCCGGCCACGCCGGGCCAGACGGCGCTCTTCAACAACTGGGAGGACGCGGTCGAGTGCGCCCGCTGCGGCGGCCGCATGGTGCGGACGGGCTCGTGCTACACGTGCCGCGACTGCGGCACGAACACGGGCTGTTCGTAGGACGTCGCATGGCGGTGAAGACGCCGCCGAGCCGCTGGGATGATCGTGCGCTGGCAACGGCGTAGGATCGGCCGCGAGGATCATTCGACCGGAGGAGGGTCCAGTGGCCGCGGACGCAACCGAAGCGCTCGGTGCGCCGGAGGTGGCGGGTACCTTCGTGAGCCCGAAAGGGTTGACGAAGCGGATGACCGGCGTCGCCGCCGGTGGCGTCGCCGGTGGCGTTATCGGCGGCATGGTCGCCCAGGCGCGGGCGACCGCCAAGAAGTACGAGGGAGCACCGCAGTTCGGCACGGTCGGGTACGTCGCCGTCAGCGCGGACGAGGTTGCGATCGTCGAGGCCAAGAAGGGGCTCATGAAGCCGAAGGTCGGCTCCGAGGTCGTCGCGCGGGCGCAGCGGAGCGAGGTCGCCACCGCCGAGCTCGACCCCGGCGCGCTGAAGGCCGGCCTCAAGATCGCGTTCGCGGACGGCGGCTACTGGGAGTTCGAGGTGCCCAAGATCTACCGCAAGACGGCCGAGCGGGTCGTTCAGGCGCTCGGCGGCCGCACCTAGCATTAGCGGGCAAGACGACGAGCCTCTGGTTTTACGGGAGCCTCGTTCTTAGAATCGCCGAGTGCACAGCGACGAGGACGTTCGCACGGCGTGCTTCCTCGCCCTCGACGTCCTGCGGGCTCAACTCGGCGACGACCTGCCCTACCAGAGCGGCCTGGATCGCGGATTCGCATACCGGGGCGCGCGCGTTCCGTTCCTGAACCGCCAGAAGGGCATCTACCACGCCGCGGTCCAGCGCGGCCCGGCGGCACTCTCGATCCAGACGTCGGTGAGGTCTCCGTACCTCGACGAACCAACCAGCCTCGGCTTCCTGTACGCCTACCGGAGCGGCTCCGCCGATCAGCCGGACAACCGGGCGCTTCGGGAAGCATTCGCGCTGAACGTGCCGCTGGTGTACTTCGTCGGCACTCGAGCCGGCTGGTACCGGCCGCTCTATCCGTGCTTCGTCACCGACGACGATCCAGCGGCGGGCCGCGTGCTCGTCTCGCCCGGAAGGATGATCGGGCCGATGGACGAGCGAGAGGCTGTGCCTCTCTCGGATCTCATCGAGCGACGGTATGCGGTGCGGGAGACGAGGATCCGACTTCACCAGGCGCGTTTCCGCGGCCTCGTCCTACCCGCCTACCGTGACCGGTGCACGATCTGCCGGCTCAAAGAGGTCCGACTCCTTGACGCCGCGCACATCGCCGTGGACGCCGATCCGGCCGGCGAGCCGGTCGTCGCGAACGGCGTGAGCCTCTGCACGATCCACCACCGCGCCTTCGATCAGGATCTCGTCGGCATCTCGCCCGATTACGAGGTGCACGTCGCGCCACGCCTGCTAGATGACGAGGACGGACCGATGCTCGACCTCCTGAAGGGATTCCACCGCACGAGGATCGAGGTGCCGACGCGCGCGGCGTATCGGCCGGATCCGGAGCGGCTCGCACTCCGCTTCGACCGCTTCCTGGTAAGCGAACATCAGGCGTAACCGGCTATTTGGCCCGACCGATGAACGATCGGCGGCCGCGCTATGTTCGCGGTGTGTGCTTCGAGCTCGACTCGCTGCCGCCGATCCCGGTCGTCTCCGGGGCCGCCGTCTCGCACCGGGAACTCGCCCTCGAAGCCGCCGACGGCAACCGCTTCGCGGCCTTCGCCGCCGAGTCCGACCACGGGCCGAGCGCCGGCGTCGTCGTCCTCCCCGGCGGCCGCGGCCTCCACCGGTTCTTCGAGGAGCTCGCGCTTCGCTTCGCGGAGCGCGGCGTCGCCGCCGTGGCGATCGACCTCTTCAGCCGTACTGCCGGCATGGGCAAGCGCGGCGAGGACTTCCCGTCCATGGAGCACGTCACCCGGACGACTGCGGAGGGCATCCAGGCCGACGTGCGGGCCGCCGTCGAGTACCTCCGCTCGCCCGAGGGCGGTTCGTGCCGCTCAGTCTTCACCGTCGGCTTCTGCTTCGGCGGACGCCACTCGTGGCTCGCGGCGGCGAGCGGACACGACCTCGCAGGCGCGATCGGCTTCTACGGCCGTCCCGGTCCCGGCCAGGATGGATCGCCAGGGCCGATCCAGCGCGCCGGCGAGATGGACGCGCCGGTTCTCGCGCTGATGGGCGGCGCAGACGAGGCGGTCACGGCGAAGGACGTCGCAGCACTCGCGGGCGCGCTCGGCGCCGCAAGCGTCGAGCACGAGGTGGTCACGTACGACGGTGCTCCTCACAGCTTCTTCGATCGCCGCTACGAGGAGTTCGCGGACGCGTCGGACGACGCCTGGCGCCGTGTGCTCGAGTTCATAGCGCGCCACGGCTCCGGCGCGGAGTCCTGATCGGCGTCTCACGCCGGAGACGCCGCACGCGTTTCCCGTGGTGTGACGAAGTCCAGGCTCTAGCGCCTCCTGACTCCGAAGTGCGCCGTCACGATCGTGACAGCCTGCCCGCCGTAGACGCCCGGGGCGTCCGTCACCTCGACCGCCGACAGCCCGAACTGGCGGTAGCGCGCCCTGAGCAGCACCGCGCGGTGCGGCGGGCTCCGCAGCCAGGCCTCCAGGGCCGTCTCGGCCGCGATTCCCGCCGGCCCCCACTCGATGTTCTCGCCGACGCTCCAGTAGCGGTAGCCCCTGGATCCGTAGAAGCGCTCGATCTGACGCCAGAAGGGCGCGCCGGACGGCGAATCGTGGTCGAAGTAGCCGCGGGCCGCCATCCGCCTCGACTTGTCCTCCGCCGAGGCCGCGAGGCGTACGGACACGTGGAGGCGGGCGAGTCCGTGCCGAGTGCGGAAGGCGTTCACCTGACGCACGATCGCCGCCTCGAGCCCGGGAACCTCCCGCGTCGTGGTGGACGCCGCGCCCGCCGCAGGGACCTGGCCCGCAGCGCCCAGGGCAAGCGCGACGACGATGCTTCCGGCCGCCGCGGCCCTCTTGGCTCCGTTCAACGTCTTCATCGTCGTTTATCGCCCGACCGGGCAGGAGCCGCCGGCCGAGGCCGGCGGCTCTGCATTCGGTCTCCGCCGCTAGGCGGTCAGGCTGGGCTCCCACCTCCTTCGCATCGTCAGCCCGGCAGCGATGAGCGCGAGCCCGGCCAGCATCGCCAGCCAGAGCGGCAGCCCCGTGAACGGGAGCGTCGCGACCCGCTGGGTGATGCTGAACGGCGAGCCCGGGCCGCCCAGGCCGGTGCGGCTGGGTGCTCCGGCCGGGGTGCCGATTGCTCTGCGGTTGCCGAACGTGCTGACGAGCCGCGGCGAGGCAGCGGCTGCCTCAGGGC
>JBOHAW010000301.1:0-3080 GCA_050697975.1 Gaiellaceae bacterium | reverse complement strand
CGGCGACGCCGAAGGGCTGGCGGAGGGAATCCGCACGCTGCTGCGCGACACGGAGTTGCGCGAGCGCCTCGCCCGCACCTGCCGCGAGGTGGCCGAGCTGGAGTTCTCGAGCGAGCTGGAGGCGCGCCGGTTCGCGGAGCTGTACGGGGAAGTGCTGCACTAGACGATGTGCGGGATCGCCGGCCTGGTGGGCGCGCCGGACGAGGCGCTGCTGGACCGCCTCGGCGCGGCGCTGCACCACCGCGGCCCGGACGGGGGCGGCGTGGTGCTCGACGCGGAGGCAGGCGTGGGGATGGTGGCGCGCCGGCTTGCGATTCTCGACCTGGCCGGCGGCGACCAGCCGATGGCGAGCGCGGACGGCGCCGCCCGGATCGTCTTCAACGGCGAGATCTTCAACGCGCCGGAGCTGCGCGCCGAGCTGGAGGGCGAGGGCGTCCGCTTCCGCAGCGACCACTCCGACACCGAGGTCGTGCTCGCCCTGTACGAGCGGTACGGCCCGGACTGCCTGGAGCGCCTGAACGGCTTCTTCGCCTTCGTCGTCCACGACGCCGCCCGGGAGCGGCTCTTCGGCGCCGTCGACCGGTTCGGGATCAAGCCGCTGTACCTGGCGGAGCCGCGCGGCGCGCTCGCCTGGGCCTCGGAGCTGAAGGCGCTGCTGCTCGTGCCCGGCGTCGAGCGCGATCTCGACCCCTCGAGCCTCTTCCACTACCTCAGCCTCCGGTTCGTCCCGAGCCCGGGGTCGATCCTGGCCGGCGTGCGCCGGCTCGAGCCGGGGACGGCCTTTCAATACGACCTCGCGCGCCGCGAGCTCGCGATCGAGCGCTGGTGGCGCCTGCGCTTCCACCCCGCCGACGAGTCGCACTGGCACGAGCGCCTGCGCGCGCAGCTACGGGTGTCCGTGCGCCGCTGGACGCTCTCCGACGTCCCCTACGCGGTCTCCCTCTCCGGCGGACTGGACTCCTCGGCGATCGTCGGCCTGCTCGCCGAGAGCGGCGTGCCCGACCTGCGCACGTACTCGGTCGGCTTCGGCGAGGACGACGAGCTGCCGATCGCACGCGCGCTCGCCGAGCGCTACGGCACCGACCACCACGAGCTGACGATCTCCGCCGACGACCTGCTCGACGACCTGCTGGGGATGGTCTGGGCGCTCGACGAGCCGTACGGCGGCGGCCTGCCGTCCTGGTACGTCTTCCGTTTCATGGCCGGGGACGTCAAGGTCGGTCTCACCGGCAGCGGGGGCGACGAGCTGTTCGGCAACTACCGGCGGTTCGCG
This sequence comes from Gaiellaceae bacterium, assembly GCA_050697975.1. Lineage (GTDB taxonomy): Bacteria > Actinomycetota > Thermoleophilia > Gaiellales > Gaiellaceae > JBOHAW01. The sequence goes on along the minus strand of JBOHAW010000301.1, from coordinate 1,807 downwards.
CCGTTCGAGCGCGGCCGGCTGGCCAGGTTCAGGCGCCGGCCCGTCCGCCGCTACCACTTCGAGCCGTCGTACTACCTGAGCGACGGCGAGAAGCGCGAGCTGCTCCTCGAGCCGCCGCCCGGCGACACCGCCGACCTCCTCCAGCGCGTCTACGACGACAGCGGCGGCGGCGGCCCGCGCGACTCGGTGATGGCGCTCGACATCCGCACCCAGCTCGCCGACGAGTTCCTGCTCATGACCGACCGGTTCGCGATGGCGCACTCGCTCGAGGCGAGGACGCCCTTCCTCGACCACGAGCTCGTCGAGCTCGTGGCCTCGATCCCGCCCGCGCTTCGCACGGACGCCGGCGACCCGAAAGGACTGCTGCGGGAGAGCGTCGCCGACCTGCTCACGCCGGCTCACCTGGACGCGCCCAAGCGCGGCTTCGTGCTGCCGCTCGCGCGCTGGCTCCGCGAGGAGCTGCGCCCGCTCGCCGAGCGGCTCCTCTCGGACGAGCACCTCCGCCGCCAGGGCCTCTTCCACCCCGGTCTCGACGAGCGCTTTCTGCGCCCGCACGTGGACGGACGCCGGGACGAGAGCGAGCGGCTCTGGCCGCTGCTGATGTTCCAGCTCTGGCACCTCCTTTACGTCGAGGAGGCGCTCGAGGATGCCCCCGCGTTCAGCTGGCGGGAGCTGCAGGCCGCATCGCGTTGACGGGCTCGGCCGCGGCCGCCGAGGCATGTCTGGGGTCAGACCCCGGACGCGTCCTGCGGAGGCATGTCGGGGGTCAGACCCCGGGCGTCCTGCGGAGGCACGTCAGGGGTCTGACCCCGGGCGTGACCCACATCAGCGTGGCCCTTCGGTTCGCGAGCTCTACTTTGTGGCTCTGAGCCACAAGGTAGGGCTTAGGGCCGCGTTGCGTTGACGAGGATCCCGTTGCCGCCGGGGCGGACGTCGACGTCGACGAGCCCGGCGCGAGCGCACCAGCCGCGCACCGCCTCGACCGTCTGCGGGCGGTCGTAGCGCGGCGAGAGGGCGTCGTAGGTGTCGAGCACGGCCCAGGCCTCGAGCTCCTCGGGGTCGAGGTCGTAGAGGCCGGTGTAGTTCCAGCAGGGGACGAGGGCGACGAGGAAGCGGCCGACCTTCGGCGTGCGGGCCAGGCGCGTGTCGAGCGGCAGCCAGCGCGGCACGTACCACTCGACCGCGCGTCGCAGCCAGCGGCGAGGCAGGCGGGTCGTCACGGGCCGCCACAGCGTCTTCGACGACCATCGGTCGACGTACTCGGCCTTGCGGTAGACGTCCGCCGCGAGCCGGCCTCCGGAGCGCAGCTGGTCGACGAGCGCGCGGAACGCCGCGGCCGGATCGGGCGTGTGCTGGAGGACGCCGTAGCAGAACACGCGATCGAAGGCGGCGGGCGCGAACGGCAGCGCGTGCAGGTCGGCCTGGAGGAGGTGGAGGCGCGGGTGGTCGCCGACCGTCCGCCGGCACGCGTCGACGGCCGAGCTCGCGTCGACCGCCCAGACCTCCGCGCCGGTCTCGAGCAGGATCTCGGTGAAGCGGCCGGCGCCGCATCCGACCTCGAGCACACGCTCGCCGGCCAGCTCGGCCGTCGTCCAGCCCGTCCCGTCGAAGAAGCGCGCCCGGCTCAGGGGCCGGCCCGTCTGCGAGTCGAGCTGCACCCGCCGGTACCGGTTCCACTGCTCGCCGAAGCTCTCGGCGTAGTCGAGGTCGTCGACGAAGCGCGGGATACCGTCGCGGACGGCGATCGGCTCGCGGGTCAGGGGCGGCACCGCGAACCTATGCTAGAGAGTCGCCCGTGGCCCTGAAC
>JBOHAW010000300.1:0-10943 GCA_050697975.1 Gaiellaceae bacterium | reverse complement strand
TCGACGCCACGCAGGCGCGCAGGTACCTGAGCGCATGCGCCGATGCGGGCCTCGCGCTCCGCCTGCACGGCGACCAGTTCACCGAATCGGGCGCGATCCCGCTCGCGATCGAGCTCGGCGCCCGCTCGGTGGATCACCTGGAGAGCACTGGCCCGGGAGGAGTCGCCGCGCTGGCCGCAAGCGAGGTCGTCGGCGTGCTCCTGCCGGCGAGCGCGCTCTTCCTGGGCCGCGAGATGCCGCCGGCGCGCGCGCTCGTCGACGCCGGAGCGGCGGTCGCGCTCGCGACCGACTTCAACCCCGGCAGCGCCTTCTGCGAGAGCCTGCCGCTCGTCTGCACGCTGGCGGCCACCCAGCTGAGGCTCAGCCCCGCCGAGGCGCTGACCGCGTGCACCGTGAACGCGGCCCACGTGCTCGGCCGCGCCGATCGCGTCGGTCGCCTCGCGCCGGGCTTCGCCGCCGACTGCGTGCTGCTGGACGCGCCCGATTGGCGCTACCTGGCGTACCACCTCGGCGGCGACCTCGTCCACGGCGTCGTGCTCGGCGGCCGGATCGTGGCGCTACGCTAGCCGCGTGGCCACGAAGAAGCAGCAGCGCCGCCGGGCGAAACTCCGCAGGCACGAGTACGAGGAGGTCTGGGTCGACGAGGAAGGGCGCGAGGTCGAGGTGGACGAGGAGACCGCGCAGTCGCAGACCAGTTCGCGCAAGACCGACGCGCGCAAGGGCTCGCGGACGACCCGCTCGAGCGGCGGCCGCCCGGGCCGCACGATCCAGCCGCCGTCCTGGCGCCGGGTCGGCAAGCGCGGACTCATCTTCGCGCCGCTCATGTTCCTCACGGTCACGGTTCTCGCCCCCGACTCGGCGACTCCCGTGAACAACGTCGTCCAGACAGCGTTCCTCCTGCTCGTCTTCCTCCCCTTCAGCTACGCGATGGACGCGATGACGTACCGGATGTGGCGCCGCCGCACCGAGCGGGCGAAGGGGGACGGCGGGCGTTAGCGCCGCGGCGCGCCGCCGCCCCGATAGTGGCCGTCGCCTGGCCACGGGGCGAGCAGGAGCAGGATGCGGGCGCCGCCGTCGCTCCCGAGTGCGTGCCGCTCGTTCGGCGCGAACGTGACGAGCGTGCCCGGCGCGGCGTCGAGCGAATCGCCGCCCGCCTCGATCCGCACGGTGCCTTCGACCACGCAGATCCAGGCCCGCTCCTTGACCTGGTGCTCGCCCAGGCCCTGGCTGGGGTCGAGCCTGATCATGACGGCGCGACCCTCGTTGTCGGAGTGCAGCACGACCGGGTCGCGGGTGCCGGCCGGCGCGTCGATCCCGTTCAGATTCCAGCTCTGCATCCGCGCCCGGATCCTAACTCAGGCCTCGTTAGACTCGATCGCCCGTGGATCTCGCCGTCGACCGCTACGAGCTCGGCCCGATCGGGACGAACTGCTACGTCGCGCGCGCGTCGCGGGCCGCGACCGAGGCCGTGGTCGTCGATCCGGGCGGCGACGCGGCGGCGCTGCGGCTCGAGCTTGCCCGTAGCGGCGCACGCTGCGCCGCGATCCTGATCACGCACTGCCACTGGGATCACCTGGGCGGCGTCGCCGATCTCGCCGAAGGCACCGGCGCGCCCGTGTACATGGCGGAGGCGGAGGCCCCCGTGCTCGAGCGTCCTGACGACTACTTCCCGGGCGTCCCGGTGCGCGGTTACACCGCAGACGTCCTGCTCGCCGGCGACGAGGTCTTCGAGCTCGCCGGCATCACCTTCGAGACGTTGACGGTCCCGGGCCACTCACCCGGCCACCTCGCCTTCCACTCGGACGGCGTGCTCTTCTCGGGCGACGTCCTGTTCGCCGGCTCCGTCGGCCGCACGGACCTGCCGTTCGGCGACTGGGACGCGCTCCTCGAGTCGATCCGGGCGTTGATGGACCGCTTCCCACCCGACACCATCGTCTATTCAGGCCACGGCCCCCCGACGACGCTCGGGGACGAGCTCGCCCGCAACCCGTTCCTCGCCGAGCTGCGCGCGACGTGAGCCCGTTCGAGGCGCCGCGCGGTACACACGACATCCTCCCCGCGGAGCAGCCGCTGTGGCGGCTCGTCCTCGCCGAGGCCGAGTCGCTCTGCGTCGCGTACGGCTACCAGCGCATCCAGACGCCGGGCTTCGAGGACACGGAGCTCTTTCGGCGCACGTCCGGCGCCGGTTCCGACGTCGTCCAGAAGGAGATGTACACGTTCACGGACCGGGCCGACCGGTCGCTGACGCTCCGGCCCGAGGGCACCGCGCCGATCGCGCGCGCCTATCTCGAGCACGGCCTCCACCGCCAGCCGCAGCCGCAGAAGCTCTACACGATCGCCACCATGTACCGCTATGCGGCGCCGCAGCGCGGGCGCTGGCGGGAGCACTGGCAGCTGTCCGTCGAGGCGATCGGCTCGGCCGACCCGGCCATCGACGCGGAGCTGATCCAGCTCTACGCCGAGCTGCTCGGACGTCTCGGCCTGCGCGGATGGAAGCTCAGGCTGAACTCGATCGGTGACCGCGCCTGCCGCCCGCAGTACCTCGAGCGGCTGGCTTCCTGGCTCGACGAGCACGAGGACGCCCTCGACGAGGAGGCCCGGAACAAGCGGGCGACCAGCCCGTTGCGGGTCTTCGACGTTAAGAACGAGGGCGTGCTCGCCGCGCTCGCCGACGCGCCGAAGATCGGGGAGTCGCTGTGCGCGGCCTGCCGCGATCACTTCGACGCCGTGCAGCGCCAGCTCGAGCGGTGCGGCGTTCCGTACGAGCTCGCGCCCACTCTCGTGCGTGGACTCGACTACTACACACGCACCGCGTTCGAATTCGTCGACGAGGCGATCGGCGCCCAGAGCTCGATCTGCGGCGGCGGCCGCTACGACTATCTCGTGGAGGAGCTCGACGGCCCCGCGACACCCGGGATCGGCTTCGGCGCGGGTCTCGACCGGCTCATGCTCTCGCTCCGGGACCAGGGAATCGGCGCCGAGCCGCCCGCTCTCGACGTCTTCTTCGCCGTGGAGGATGCCGCCGCGCGTCCGGAGGCGCTCGCGGTGATGGCCGGCCTGCGACGCGCCGGCCTCGCCTGCGACACCGACTACGCGGGCCGGTCGCTCAAGGGCCAGCTCACCCAGGCCGGGCGCGCGAACGCGCGCGTGACGGTGATCGTGCGCGCAGACGGCGTGACGGTGCGGGAGCGCGGCGAGCCGGACGTCGAGGTGACCCTCTCGGAGCTCGCGGCTAGGCTCTCGCGATGACCTGGCGCGACCACCGGTGCGGCGAGCTGCGCGCCGACCACGTGGGCCGCCGCGTCGTGCTGGCGGGATGGGCGGCCCGGCGCCGCGACCACGGCGGGCTCGTCTTCGTCGACCTTCGCGACGAGGCAGGCATCTGCCAGCTCGTCCTCAACCCCGAGCATGCGCCCGAAGCAGCCGCGACGGGGCACGGTGTGCGCACCGAGTTCGTCCTCCAGGCCGAGGGGGAGGTGGTCAGCCGGGCCCCGGAGGCCGTCAACCCGAATTTGCCGACGGGCGAGATCGAGGTCCAGGTCGACCGCCTCGAGGTCGTGTCGCGTTGCCCGCCTCTGCCCTTCCAGCTCGACGACGATGGCGTCGACGAGACGTTGCGCTTCCGCTACCGCTGGATCGACCTGCGGCGCGAGCGCCTCCAGCGCAACATCCGCACCCGCGCGCAGGCCGTCTCGATCATCCGCCGGGAGATGGAGCGGGCGGGCTTCGTCGACGTCGAGACGCCGATCCTGTGGAAGCCGACCCCCGAGGGAGCGCGCGACTTCCTCGTGCCCACGCGCTTGCAGCCGGGCCGGTTCTTCGCGCTGCCGCAGTCGCCCCAGATCGCCAAGCAGCTGCTCGTGATCTCGGGGTTCGAGCGCTACTACCAGATCGCGCGCTGCTTCCGGGACGAGGATCTCCGCGCGGACCGGTTGCAGGAGCTGACCCAGCTCGACGTCGAGATGGCCTTTCCCGACATGGAGTTCCTGTTCGCGCTGACGGAGCGGATCGTGCAGTGCGTCTGGCGCGAGTGCATCGACGTCGAGCTCGAGGTCCCGTTCGCGCGCATCCCCTTCGACCGGTCGGACGCGCTCTACGGCACCGACAAGCCCGATCTGCGCTTCGATCTCGAGATCCAGGAAGCGACGGAGGTGACGCGCGCCTCGCAGTTCGGCGTCTTCGCCAGCGCGGCCGCCGTCCGGTATCTGACCGTGCCGCAGGAGCTCTCGCGCACCGAGCTCGCCCGACTCGAGGAGGTCGCGAAGCAATGGGGTGCAAAGGGGCTCGCGCACCTCGTCTACGGGGAGGACGGCGAGGTGCGGTCGCCGATCGCGAAGTTCCTGTCCGAGCCGGAGCTCGCGCACGTGCGCGCCGAGCCGGGCTCGACCGTGCTCTTCGGCGCCGACGAGCCGAAGCTCGTCTCGCGCGTGCTGGGGGCGCTGCGGCTGCACCTCGGCCGCGAGCTGGGGCTGATCGACGAGAGCGCCTGGCGGTTCGTCTGGATCACCGACATGCCGCTCCTCGCGTGGAACGAGGACGAGCGGCGCTGGCACGCCGAGCACCATCCGTTCACCCGGCCGAACGCGGCCGGGCTCGAGTTGCTCGACAGCGACCCGGGAGCGGCACGGGCGGTCGCCTACGACCTCGTCGGGAACGGGCTCGAGCTCGCGGGCGGCTCGTTCCGGATCCACGAACAGGAGCTGCAGGCGCGCATCTTCGACTTCCTGGGCATCTCGCCCGAGGAGCAGCGGGCGCGGTTCGGCTTCATGCTCGACGCGCTCACGATGGGGGCACCGCCCCACGGAGGGATCGCGTCGGGCATCGACCGTCTGATGATGGCGCTGCTGGCGGAGCCCGCGATCCGCGACACGCAGGCCTTCCCGAAGAACCAGGCCGGCGTCGATCCGATGACGGGCGCGCCGACCGCCGTGACGCAGGAACAGCTCGCCGAGCTTGGAATTCGACTGGAGACAGCACCGGGTTAAGGTGCGGCCCCATTTCGGCCGATGGAACGGTCATACTTTCGGAGCCCGCAGGACGCAGGGAGGCGTGAACGAGATGTCAACACAGGAGCCAGGCCGATCACAGGCTTCACCGGGCCTGACCGCCCTACCGCGGATCGAGGACATCCCGAAGACCGCTGAAGGCGGCTACGACGCGGACAAGGTTCGCGAGGCTTTCGACGCGTTCCGGCGCCATGCGGCCCAGGTGCAGGCGCAGCTGCGCGTGATCCAGGCTGCCGGACGCACGGCGCACGTCGAGCCGACCGCGCACGCGGTGCGGATGGACGCGCTGCACCTGATTCGCGCCGCCGCTGAGTTCGCCGACACCCTCGAGCGCGACGCCCAGAACGCATCCGCGGCGCAGCTCGGCCGCACCGAGGAGGAGGTGCGCCGGCGCCAGACCGAGCTGCAGCAGCGCGAGGCCGAGATCGAGCGCTTCCGGCAGGAGAGCGAACGCCAGCGCGCCGAGATCCTGAACGCGGCGAAAGGTGAGGCGCGCGACCTGCTCGCGAGCTCGAACCGCGAGGCGAGCGAGGAGTTGCGCGAGGCCGAGACGAAGGGCGCCCGCCTCCTCGAGCAGTCCCGGCACCAGGCGACCGAGCTTACGAACGCAGCCCGCGCCGAGGTCGAGCAGACGCTCGAGTGGGCTCGCGCGCAGGCCGGCGCGATTCTCGCGCGGGCACAGCAGGGAGCGGAGCAGTTCCTGCGCGCAGCCGGTCTGGGCGACGCGGCGATCGGCGAGGTGGCCCAATCGATCGTGAGCGCCGCCGAGCAGTCGATGGAAGCGAGCCGCCGGACCGGGGCGGAGCGCCGGCCCGTCGAGGCCCCGGCGCCGACCGCGGAGCCCGAGCCCGCCGAGGAGGAGCCGCCCGCGGAGGAGCCCTTTGCGTCTCCACCGGAGCCACCCTCGTTCGGAGCGCCGCCGCCTCCTCCCGTGACTGCTGCTTCGGAGCCGGCCGTAGACGCCCCCCCGCCGCCCGCTCCGGCTCCGCCTCCGGTGTCGTCGCCCGAGGCGCACGAGGAAGATTCCGACGGGGACGAGCGTCAGCCGTAGGTCGTCGCGCGTGCCTGAGCTCTTCGGGCCGCGCTTCGGAGTCGAGGCGACGCTCATCGTCGCCGCTGCGGTGGCCGCGTATCTGCTCGAGCTGTCGCCGCCGGCGATCCTGGCGATGGTGTTCGGGGCCTGGCTCGTCGTCGCGGCGATCGAGCTCGCGCTCTCGCGGCGGGCGCGCGGTGCGGCACAGCCGCTCACGGTCGAGACGGCGCCTGCCGCCACGCTCGAACCGCCGGCGCCGCTCCCGGAGCCAGCCCTCCTCGCCGAGCCGGAACCCGAGCCGGAGCCGGTTGCGAGCGAGCCAGAGCCCGAGCCGGAACCGGAGCCAGAGCCAGAGCCGGAGCCGGAACCCGAGCCGGAACCGGCGCCAGAACCAGAGCCGGAGCCCGAACCTGAGCCAGCGCCTCAGCCGGTCGCGGCCGAGCCCGAGCCCGAACCGGAGCCCGTTGCCGAGGAACCCGCCCCAGCTCCGCGTCCTCCGCCTCCTCCTGTCCCCGTTCTCGCCATCGCGCCTCCTCCTCCGCCGCCGCCTGCCCCTCCGGAACCCGAATTCGTGCCACCGCAGGTCGTCGAACTGCGTCCCGCGGCTCCACGGGAATGGAATCTCTGGGAGCTCGAGCGGCGGGCACGCGACCGCGGAGCCGGCGACCCGGACCGCGACGAGGAGCGCTCGTACCTGCTCCTGTACCTGCGTGACTACGCCACTCCCGACGGCGATCTGCCGCTCGAGCTGGACTCCTTCGTGCGCGAGTCGTTCCCCGATCTGACCAGGGCCGAGCGCTGAACCCGGCCCTGGCGCAGCGGGAAGTGGCCCTGGCCGGCATCGCGCTGCTGGCCGTCGTCGTCGCGCTCGCTCTCGCCGCCTTCGTCCGCGGCTCGTCGGGCGACGAGGCCGAGAGGCGCTCGGTGCCGGTTCCCGGAACCGGCTGGTATCCCGCGCTGGCGGCGCCCTACCGCCTCGACACGGCGTCGAAGCGAACGGCCTGCGGGCACCGGGCGACCGAGAAGACGCTCGGCGTCGCGCACCCGGTCCTGCCCTGCGGCGCGAAGATCACGATCCGCTACGACGACAAGGCGGTGCTGACGCAGGTGATCGATCGCGGCGTCGGCGTCCCCGGCCGGGAGTTCGACATCACGACGGCGCTCGCAGTCAAGCTCGGACTACGCGGAGTCCAGCCAATCCGGTGGCGCTTCGCGCGCTAGAGGTCCTGCCGGAGTACACTCCGTCGTGCTCGACCCTGTTCGCAATCCCACGCTTCAACGTAGAACCAACGCTACGTGAGAGGGAGCCCGCGTCCGGTCGAGGCGCCTTCGGGCGCCGACCGCCGGCAGGGCACCCACCTGGTTACCAGGTTCACGCCGGCGTGGGAACGACGGCAGGGTCGGAGCACCTTTGGCTAGCGTGACGCCCGTGATCGAGGTCGCCGGAGACTCCGCCCGCGGCAGCGACTGGGCTTTCGTCCGCCTTGCGATCGAGGGCGAACGGATCGTGGCCGCGGATGCGGAAGGGCTCGCACGCCCGCTCGTCGGCCTGACCCTCCTCGACGCCGCCGCGGTCACCGGCGAGACGCTCGCCGTGGACGCGCTCGCGAACGCGCTGGGGTCGGTCTTTCGTGCACGCGCCCGCCCCGAGCGCATCGCCGTGGCCATGAGCGGCGGCGTCGACAGCGCCGTGGCGCTCCTCCGCGCCGGACCGCAGGCGATCGGCGTCACGCTGCGGCTGTGGCTCGACCCGGAGGGCCCGGACTCCGAGCGTGCCTGCTGCTCGCCCGAGGCGGTGATCGCGGCGCGCGAGACCTGTCACGTGCTGGGTCTGCCGCACGTGACGCTCGACCTGCGCGAGCAGTTCCGGCACGCCATCGTGGAGCCGTTCGTGCGCGGCTACGAGCGTGGCGAGACTCCGAATCCGTGCCTCCGTTGCAACGGCGGCTTCCGCTTCGCCGAGCTGCTTGCGTTCGCACGCCGGGCGGGCGCCTCGCGGCTCGCGACCGGCCACTACGCGCGCGCCGTCCAGCACCGCGGCCGGCTCCTGCTCGCGCGAGCCGCGGATGCCGACAAGGATCAGTCCTACATGCTCGCCCGACTCGATCCGCGGCGGTTGGAGCGCTTGTGGTTCCCACTCGGCGACCAGGACAAGGAGGAGACGCGCGCCGAAGCCGCTCGTGCCGGCCTCGCCGCCGCCGCCCGTCGCGAAAGTCAGGAGGCGTGCTTCCTCGCGGGCGGCGACTACCGGCGCCTTCTGGAGCGCCGCGGCCTGTCGAGCGAGCCTGGTGCGATCGTGAGCGAGAGCGGGGAGGAGCTTGGTCGGCACGACGGGTACTGGCGCTTCACCGCGGGCCAGCGCCGGGGACTCGGGGTCTCCGCCCCCGAGCCGCTCTACGCCCTGCGCAGCGAGCCGGCGACGAATACGGTCGTCGTCGGCCCTCGAGCCGCGCTGGCCCGCCGGCGGGTCTCGGTGCGGGGCCGGTTGTTCGCCCCCGTCGAGCACGTCGAGGCAAAGCTCCGGTACCGCTCTCCGGGAATTCCGGCGCGGGTGGAAGAGACCGCCCGCGGTTTCCGTCTGGTGCTGAAGGAGCCGGCGTACGGCGTCGCTCGGGGACAGGCGGCAGTTCTGTATGAGAGCGGCGTCGTCGTCGGCTCCGGTTTGGTCTCGTCCACAGCGGCGGCCTAGCGATCCACTAGGATCGGCCTGCGTTGACGCCGCTCGCCTCCACCGTCACGGACATCGCCTACATCGCGCTGAGCGTCTTCCTGCTGGCGGTCGGGCTCTCGCTGGGCTACGCCTTCCTGCGTCTGGGCGGAACTCTCGGGCGTCTTTCCGCGTTCATCAAGGGAGCGCAGGATGAGGTCTTACCTGTCATCAACAAGGTCGGAGGCACCGTGGACGGCGTCAATCGCCAGCTCGAGAAGGTCGATCTGATGACCGACAGCGCCGTCGACGCGGTGGACAGCGTGGACACGGCGATCCGGGCAGTCAGCCTCGCGATCCAGCGACCGGTGCAGAAGGTCTCGGGCCTCGCAGCCGGCGTCACCACCGGCGCCGCCGACTTCAAGACGCACCGTGACTGGCACGGCGCGGTCACGGCTGCCAAGGCCGCCGCCGCTCGCCGCGAGGAGGAGCTCGGCGAGGAGTTGCGCGACGCCGGCCGGGAACGGCCGTGAACGCCGACGAGATCACGCTCACGCTGCCCCGGCAGCAGCCGTTCTACGGCATTGCGCATCTCGTCCTGGGCGGACTGGCCGTGCGGCTGGACCTCACCTTCGAGACCCTCGAGGACCTCCAGCTCGCGCTCGCCGGGCTGCTCGAGCACCCGGGCGCGGGGCCGGACGTGACCGTGTCCGTGACCGTGGCAAGCGGCGCGATCCAGACCGCCGTCGGCCCGTTCGAGGGCGCCGGCCTGCGGGAGGAGCTCGGGCACAGCGCAGAGGGAGAGCTCGGCCTCCGGCGACTGCTCGACACGGTGGTCGACAAGTTCGACGTCGGCGAGCGGAACGGCGAGACCTGGGTCGAGCTGACCAAGAACGTGCAGGCGGTGTCGCACCGATGACTGCGGAGAAGACCGACAAGATCCTCTTACGCCGGTACCACGAGCACGGCGATCTCGCCGCCCGTGAGCAGTTGATCGAGCAGTACATGTCGCTCGTGCGCTCGCTGGCCCGCCGCTACTCCTACCGCGGCGAGCAGCTCGAGGATCTCGTCCAGATCGGCGCGATCGGCCTGATCAAGGCTATCGACCGCTTCGATCTCGACCGCGGCGTCGAGCTCACGACCTACGCGACGCCGAACATCATCGGCGAGATCAAGCGTCACTTCCGTGACAAGGGCTGGTCGGTGCGCGTCCCGCGAGGCCTGCAGGAGCTGAACGTCCGCCTCTCACAGCTCCTGGAGCAGCTTACGATCCAGCTCGAGCGCTCGCCGACGATCGCCGAGCTGGCCAAGGCGGCCGGCGTGGGCGAGGAGGAGGTGCTCGAGGCGCTCGAGTCCGGTCAGGCCTACACGACGGTGTCGCTCTCGGCGCCCTCCGGCCACGGCGACGAGGCCGACCTCGATCCGCTCGAGTCGCTCGGGACCCTCGAGCACGAGTACGAGGTGAGCGAGGATCGCGCCGTCCTCGCGCCGGGCCTGAAAGCGCTCGACGAGCGCGAGCGGCGCATCATCCACCTGCGCTTCTGGGAGGGTCTGACGCAGTCCCAGATCGCGCAGCAGGTCGGCATCTCGCAGATGCACGTCTCGCGTCTCATCCGGCGCTCCCTCGAGAAGGTGCGCGACGAGATCGCCACCGGGCAGAACGTCCGGTAGCGCCTGTTCGGCGGATCCCGAATCTCCCTAGAATCGAAGGATGCGCACCTCCGCGGAGCTCCGCGAGGGCTTCCTCGCCTACTTCGAGGCGAAGGGGCACAAGCGGCTGCCCTCCTGGCCGTTGATCCCTCGCCCGGACGACCACTCGACGCTCCTGACGTCGGCCGGGATGCAGCCGCAGATGCCCTACTTCCTAGGGCGTGAGCCCCCGCCGGCGCCGCTCACGACCACGGTGCAGAAGTGCTTCCGCACGCCGGACATCGACGAGGTCGGCCTGGACGGCCACCACCTGACCTTCTTCGAGATGCTCGGCAACTTCTCGTTCGGCCAGTACTTCAAGGAGGGGGCCATCGAGTTCGCCGTCGAGTTCATGCGCGATCATCTGAAGCTGGACTGGGATCGCCTGTGGGTGACCGTCCACGCCGGCGACCCCGAGCTCGGCCTCGGCGAGGACGAGGTGGCGATCGAGCTCTGGGAGAAGATCGGTATGCCGAGGGAGCGGATCGTGCGGCTCCCCAGCTCTGAGAACTTCTGGTCGGTCGGCGGGCCGGGGCCGTGCGGCCCGGATTCCGAGATCTACTTCGAC
>JBOHAW010000299.1:0-4850 GCA_050697975.1 Gaiellaceae bacterium | reverse complement strand
GCTCAGACCAAGCGGGGCACCGTGGCCGGGGGCGGCGCGTAGCAGCGCTACGCGTCGTGCCCGGACGCGCTGATCCCGCGCCGTGTCTGGGCCGTCATCCGGCCCGCGGGAATTTCCGGTCATGCATCTAAGGAAGGTGGGGCCGTCGGTGAGGAGAGGAGGGGCTGAAACGCCGTCAGTCCCACCGTCACCGGCGGCCCCGCGCAACGGCGGGCCGAGGCGTCGCGCGCAGAGGGCGCCGTCCGTGACAGTGTTGCGCGCGACGCCCTGGAGAGCAACCCCTCGATCGGACGGGAAGGGACGCCGCGGCGCCCCCTCCAGCCGCTACGACTCGTCGCGCTCCACGGGGTGCTCGGCGCCGAGATCGCGCTCCTCCGCAGCCTTCTCCGCGTCCCTCGTCGCGCTGTCCTCGGCGAGTCCCTCCTGCTCCTGGCGCGCACCCTCGCGCCGGAGCCCTGGGTCGTTGATCAGGTCGCCGCCGGCCTTCTTGCTGCGACCAAGCAGTCTGTCGAGCAGTCCCACAGCCATCCTCCTTGAACGGAGTTTCAGGGTTCGTCGTACCCGCCCGGACCACAAAAAACGCCAGATCCGGCGAACCCGAAGGTCCATCGGATCTGGCTCCGCCACTCTACTGGCGCACGGCGAATGGGGTCAAGGGCCGCCGCCGAGAAAAAGCTCGCTCCGAGCGGACTTTTGGCCCCGAGAACGGCTGATAGCATCGCCGCGCCGTGGCCAAGAAATCACGCACTCCGCCCCCTCCGCGCCGGGTCCAGGCGCCGCGCACGCGGATTGGACGCGAGGGTCGAGACGACCGCCGGCGCTGGCTGATCCTGGTCGCGGTCGCCGCATCCGGCTTCCTCGGGCTCGGCGCCGTCGCCGCGCTGTACCAGTTCGGCGGCGGCTCGGGCGGTGCCGCGGCGCTGCGCGAAGCCGGGTGCACGATCCAGACATTTCCGTCCCAGGGGCGGGCGCACGTCGAGACGCTCTCGAAGGGCTTCAAGTACAACTCCTTCCCCCCGACCTCCGGTCAGCACAACCCGGTTCCGGCGCCGTTCGACGTCTACGAGGAGCCGGTCGAGCAGATGCGGCTCGTGCACAACCTCGAGCACGGGGCCGTCGTCATCCAGTACGGCGAGGACGTTCCGCCGGCGACGGTGACCCAGATCGTGGAGTGGTACCGCGACGACCCCAACGGGATCGTGATCGCGCCCCTCCCGGCCCTGAAGAGCACGATCGCACTGGCCGCCTGGAACGCCGCGCCCGACCGGCCCGGCACGGAGGCCGATCCCGGGACGGGGATCCTCGCCAGGTGCCCGACGTTCGACGAGGACGCCTTCGACGCATTCGTGGACACGTACGGCTTCAAGGGTCCCGAGCGCTTTCCCAAGGAGCTCCTCACGCCGGGCTCGTAGGATTGAGGTCTGCCGGGGTGGCGAAACTGGCGATACGCGCCTGACTTAAAATCAGGTGTCCCCTCGTGGGGCGTGAGGGTTCGAGTCCCTCCCCCGGCATCCGCGGGCTCTGGTACGAAGAAGGCCGGGGCGCGCGGAGAGCCGCATTCCCCGCGCGGCCACGGCCCCTAGATGATTCCGGGGACGGTCGAAACTTGCGGCGACTACACTTTCCGCGCCGTAGGTCAGTCGTTTTCAAACCAGATGCGCCGTCTTCCCGTCCTCCTCGCCATGCTCGTCGCGCTCGCGGCGGCTGCGCCCGCGTTCGCGAGCGAGCGGCTCTCCGAGACCAACGTCAAGGACGCGACGCTGAAGGTCAATCGCGCCGGCGAGGGGCTCGTCACCTACCGGCGAGGTGACGGAGTCACGCGCCACGTGCTCGTCTGGGGCGCGCGGGGAGCGCTGCATCCGAGCCCGGACGTCCGGCAGGTCCGCTTCAAGTACGACTACGCGGGCGGCTGGGGCAAGTACCGCAGGAGCACGTGGAAGACCTTCAGGAACGCCTGCCGGCCCTATGACGGCCCGGCGCTCGTCTACCTCGTCGCCGCCTGCAAGGCTCCGGACGGCTCGTACTGGGCTCTCCAGACCTGGCGGCGCGGGCTGCCGCTCCTCGGGTTCGCCCCGTGGCTTCCGGCACACAGCGCCTACGAGCTCCACGTCTCGCACTGGAGCGGCGATCTCGCGCTGCTCGAGGTCTCACCGAACTGGACCTACGGCGGCCGGTTCCAGGGCCTCTTCGGCCGGTTCACCTACCTCGGGGTGCCCGTGCACGGATTCGCCGCCACCTCGACCGGGAACCCGCGCGACCGGTACAGCCGCAACCTCTACATCGACACCTACGACTCGGCCTACGGGCCGGGCTGGATGCGCGAGTCGGGCATCCTCGCGCACCGACCGACGGGAACGTTCTGTCACAGCTTCACTCCGCAGCGGCCGTTTCCCGGCTACCCGAGCCGCGAGTTGCGGCCCGCCGCGCCCGGCAAGCGCTACCGCGTGACGGTGATGGGGCCGGGAGTCACGCCGGTGATCCAGTGGGAGGGGGCGGGGCCCGGCGCGTACGACGCGGAGCGGGACGAGCGCTTCAACTGGACGTTCGACCGGCTCATGGCCGGCGACCGCATCTGCGCGCGCGAGCGCTGAGGCTCAGAGGCAGAGGAGGTTCGGCGTCGTCACCGACGCCTGCGCCGAGTTGACGCTGCGCCAGGCGTTGCGCGTCGCCTGGACGACGTAGTGGTACGTGGTCGAGAAGGTCACCGTCGTGTCGGCGTAGGTCGTCGTCGTGCGCCCGCTGACCGTGCCGATGCTCGAGTACGGCCCGCCGCTCGTCGCCGAGCGAAAGATCTCGTAGCCGTCCGCGAACGTCGACGAGGTGGCCGTCCACGAGAGATCGACCTTGATCGAGCTCGGGACGAGCACGCAGACGGGGATCGCACCGAGCCCGGTCGGCGCGGCGAGGGTGGCCGAGGAGACCGTGTGAGCCTCCGTCGCGGTCTGCGCCGTGAACGCCGCCAGCGCCGGTCCGGCGAGCAGGCTCGCGGCCACGGCGAGCGCGGCGACGAGGCTAGCCGGTGGCCGGCGTCGGACGGGAGCCGCGGGCGGCGTCATGGTTGTCCTTGCGTGGGGTGAGCCAGATCGCCCGCAGCGCGAGCCCGAGAAAGGCCGCGATCGCGACCCAGATCCCGAGCGAGCGCATCCACGGCCGGTTGGCGAGGAGGATCGCGTGGCCGAGCGCCGGTACGCTGGCCTCGACCTTCCAGGCCGTCGCGCCCTCGAGGCGGGCGAGCCACGGATCGGGGCCCCGATTGGCGTCGCCCTTCGTGCGGACGGCCCGACGGTCACGGTTCTGCACGACGTCGACGACGCGATGGGCGGTGAGGCGCTTGTCGCCGACCGGGATGTTGTAGACGAGCACGTCGCCTCTCCGCACGGAGGACACCGGCGTGCGCTGCGCGAGCACGAGGTCGCCGCCGGCGAAGGCGGGCCGCATGCTGTCGGACAGGATCGGGAGGACGTGCCAACCCCCGGTGGCGAGCCCCGCGACGGGAATCGCCGCGGCGCCAAGCCCGAGCACGACCAGCGACGCCGCCGCGATTCGGCGGAGGAGCCGCATCTGCGCCCGGGCGTCGGCGAGGAGCTCGTGGAGGACCGGGCCTTGCCGGCCCTCCACGTCGTGCGCTCGCCTACTTGTTCGTCGCGGCACGCTGGGTGCCCGTGAACTGGTAGCTGATCGTCGAGCTCTGGCCCTGGAGGGTGTTGCCGGTCGAGCTCGGCAGCGTCAGCGTCAGCCGCAGGTAGTCGGTGCTCCCGGACGTCAGGGACATGTTCGAGAGCGCGATGTTCGAGCCGATCACGGCGCGCGAGCCGAGCACGCTGCTCGTCGTCCCGCCGCACGTGTACGTGTACGGGGGCCCGGCCTCGGTCCAGGCGACCGAGCACTTGTCGATCGTCATCTGGAGCCCGTTCGCCGCGTCGCTGTCGAGCAGCGACGACGCGGTCGCCGTCGATGTCAGGGTGATCGAGGCGGGGTTGAGAGTGCCGCCGCTCGTGAGGTTGAAGGCGCGCTGGATGGTGTCGCCGGGGGCGATGTCGCTGGCGCCCACGGTGAGGCGGTTCGAAGCGCCGGCCGCCGGGATCGTGAGCGTCATAGTGCCCGAAGTGACGGTGTGCGCCTGGGCGCTCGTCTGGCTCGTGAACGACGCGTACGAGCCGAGGCCGGCGAGGCCGACCGCGGCGCCGACGAGGCAGCATGTGAGCAGGATCTTGTGGTTGCGTGCAAAGCGGGTCATGGTGTCCTTCGTCGCCGCAGGGAGTTCGGTACCCCATCGGCCCAGGTCCGCTCGCGCAACGTTCCCGCGACGGCGTCGCTGCCGTCCCCGTTTCAGGTGATCCGATCACGCCTGTCTGGCGCGGGGCGAGCCCGTGCGCGCGACTACACTCACGGCGTGGCGAGCACCGAGCACGTCCCGGTGGCGCAGGCCGGGCTCGAGTGGGACACCCCGCTCTTCCAACAGGCGCGCGTCCAGTTCGAGCAGGCGCTCCCGCACGCGGAGATCTCGCCGTCCGCCGCCGAGCGCCTGCGCTATCCCGAGCGCGCGTTCATCGTCAGCATCCCGATCCGCATGGACGACGGCACCACCACGGTCTTCCCCGGCTACCGGGTGCAGCACTCGAGCGTGCTCGGGCCGACGAAGGGCGGCATCCGCTACGACGAGGCGGTGACGCTCGGCGAGTGCGCGGCGCTCGCCATGTGGATGACCTGGAAGTGCGCCCTCCTGAACCTGCCGTACGGCGGCGCGAAGGGGGGCGTGCGCTGCAACCCGCGCTTGCTCTCGGTCGGCGAGATCGAGCGGCTCACCCGGCGGTTCACGTCCGAGCTCCTGCCCCTGATCGGTCCCCAAC
>JBOHAW010000298.1:0-8563 GCA_050697975.1 Gaiellaceae bacterium | reverse complement strand
GCGGATGAGCGTCGACTTGCCGGCGCCGGATGGCCCGATCAGCCCGATGATCTCGCCAGCCCCGACCTCGAGCAACACGCCGTTGAGCGCCACGTCACCGGTGCTGTAGCGCTTCGCGAGCGCCTCGATCCCGGCGTTCCGGTTGAGCCAGTTCCGCGGGTGGAGCACGCTCAGGATCGGCCACGTGCGGATGTTCTTCCTCGTGAAGGCACGCATCGGCTCGGCCACGCCCTCCTCCCACCCGGCGACCGGACGGCCGGCCTCGGGCCAGGCCGCCGGATTCGCGGCGAGGTGCGAGGCCAGCTGCGCGGCGAAGATGCTCCCGCCCGAGACGGACGTGATCGTGTCGACCTTCGAGAGCACGCCGAGCTCGTTCAGCCTGCGCAGCGCGCCGAGGTGGAAGAGCGCGGCCCTGTACCCGCCGCCCGAGAGGGCGAGCGCCACCCCCGCGCGCTCCTCCCTGGGCTTCGGCAGGTACGCCTCGAAGCCGTGCCGGGTCGAGGTCGGGTTGGGCCCCGCGTCCTGCATCACGCGGCCACCGGCTCGAACACCGACATGATCTCCTCGATCATCTCCTCGCGCGAGGAGAAGCGCGTCTCGTCGTAGCAGCCGAGCGGATGCTCGAGCACGTTGTAGAGGCACTTGTTGCAGAACGTGCAGGGTTTCGGCGGCCGGTCGTGGCCCGCCGCCCAGAGCCGCACGAGATCGTTGTTGGCGACGAGCCCGCGCGCGATCGTGACCGCGTCGCAGTCGCCCCCCTCGATCGCCGCCGCGATCGCCGAGGCGGTCTGGAATCCGCCGGTGCAGAGCACGGGAATCGAGACGGCCTGCTTGATCGCGCGCGCGTCGGCGAGGTTCTTGCCCTCGACCGTCTCGGGCCGTCGCGCCGACCGCCGGGCGAAGAGCCGGTTGACCGGCCAGGTCCGGAACAGGAGATAGTTGCGGAACGTGTAGATGCCGCTGGAGAGCAGGATGTCGTACGCGCTCACGACGTCCTTCGGCTCGAAGCGTCCGGCCGGGTTGTCGGGGTGCGGGAACGTATTCCCCGCCGAGACGTGGATCGCGTCGGCACCGGCCTGCTCGAGCCAGCGGCAGACCTGAACCGAGTCCTCGATCGTGTTGCCCCGCCCGACCCAGGGCAGGACCGCCTTTCCGTACTCGGTCGAGCTGAGCTTCACCTGCAGGTGGAAGTCGTCGCCGATCTCAACGCGGATCGCGCGCACCGTCTCGAGCAGGAAGCGGGCCCGGTTCTCGAGCGGGCCCCCGTAGTCGTCCTTCCGGTCGTTGACCGCCGAGGACAGGAATTGCGTGAAGACGTAGCCGTTCGCGCCGTGGATCTCGACCCCGTCGAGCCCGGCCTCGCGGGCCCGCCGGGCGCCCCGGGCGAACGCGCCCGTGGCCTCCCGGATCTGCGCGACGGTCATCGGCTCTCCCTGGAAGCCGTGCAGCGGATCCGGCCGGGCCGTCGAGCTGAGCCCCTTGGCGAACTCGAACCCCGGGATGTCGCGCTGCCGGCCGCCGTGGGCGAGCTGGAGGATGTACCGGCAGTCGTGCTCGTGCACGCGCGCTGCGAGCTCGCGCCAGAAGGGGATGCGCTCGTCCCGGTCGATCGAGGCGTAGTTCGGGACGATCCGGCCGCGGAGGTCGACCCCGCACCACGAGGAGAGGATCGCGCCGACGCCGCCGCGGGCGAACTTCAGCTCCCAGTTGATCCGCGTCTGCGTGCCCGAGCCGTCGTAGTTGTCGAAGCGGCCCGAGATGTTGGAGCGAAGGATCCGGTTCTTGACGGTCAGATTCCGGAACTCGAGCGGTGTGAGGATCTGCTCGAGGCTCATAGGGGAGACGGCTCGCGTGTCCGGTAGACCGCGAGGATCTCGGCGAGCATCTCCTCGCGCGAGTCGTAGCGGCTCTCGTCGTAGCAGCCGAGCGGGTTCTCGAGGAAGTTCGCGAGGCACTTGTTGCAGTACGTGCAGGGCCTCGGCGGCCGGTCATGGCCCTGCTCGAACAGCTGGACGAGATCCGGGTTGGCGAGGAGCGAGCGGGCGATCGTCACCGCATCGCACGCTCCGCTTTCGATCACCTGCTCGATCACGGATGCCGTCTGGAATCCTCCGCCGCAGAGGACGGGAATCCCGACCGCCGCCTTGACGGCGCGAGCCTCGGGGACGTTGATGCCCTCAACCCCCTTGCGCCGTGTCGGCCGCTCCCACTGCCACTGGAAGATCCGGCTCAGCGGCCACGTTCTGAACACGATGTAGTTCCGGAGCGTCTGCCTGCCGCTCGAGAGGATGGTGTCGTACGACTTCACGAAGTCCTTCACCGGCATCGCCCCGGGCGGGTTGCGCGGATGGGGGAAGGCGGCACCCGCGGTGATGTGAATCGCATCGACACCGGCCTCCTCGAGCCATTTGCAGACCTGAACGGACTCGTCGACCGAGTTCCCCCGGCGAAGCCACGGGAAGACCTCGTTCATTCGCTCCTCGACGCTGATCTTGAAGCCGAGGTAGAAATCGGGCCCGACCTCTGCGCGAATCGCCCTGACGATCTCGAGCGGAAAGCGGGCACGGTTCTCGAGCGATCCCCCGTAGTCGTCCCTGCGGTCGTTGATCGCCGAGGAGAGGAACTGAGTCACGAGCACGCCGTTGCCCCCGGCGACCTCGACCCCGTCGAGACCCGCTTCGCGCGCGCGCCGGGCGGCCTGGGCAAAGGCGTCCACGAGCGCGCGGATCCCGGCCACACTCAGGCGATCGCACGGGAAGCCGTGGATCGGCTCGGGCCTGTCGGTCGAGCTCACGCCCTTCGGAAACTCGAGGTCGCCGATATCGCGGTGCCGGCCGGCGTGGTTCAGCTGGACGATGTACTTGCAGTCGTACTCGTGCACGCGCTTGCCGAGCTCGCGGAAGAACGAGATGCGGTCGTCGCGGTCGATCAGCGCAAAGCCGGGAACGAGGCGACCGCGTCGATGGACCGGTGCGTTCGAGGAGATGATCGCGCCGATTCCGCCGCGCGCGAACTTGACGTCCCAGTTAATGCGCACATCCGTGCCCGAGCCGTCGTAGTTGTCCCAGCGGCCACCGAGGCTGGAGCGGAGGACGCGATTCTTGATCGTCAGCGCGCCGAGCTGCAGCGGTTCGAAGATGACGCTCACGTGACCTCGGTGGGCAGCGGCGCGCCTTCGTACACCGACAGGATCTCGCGGATCATCTGCCCGCGCGACTCGTACCGAGCCTCCTCGTAGCAGCCGAGCGGGTTCTCGATGAAGTTGATCAGGCACTTGTTGCAGTACGTGCACGGCCGGGGCGCGCGGTCGTGACCCGCCGCGAACAGATTCACGAGATCGGGGTTCGCGATCAGCGGCCGCCCCATCGACACGCCGTCGCAGTCGCCGCGCTCGATCGCGCCGGCGATCACGGACGCGGTCTGGAAGCCGCCGGCGCAGATCACGGGCACGGACACCGCCTGCTTGATCGCGCGGGCGTCCGGGAGGTTGATCCCCTCGACGCCCTTCCGGCTCGAACGTTCCCAGAGCCGCTTGAACAGGCGGTTCAGCGGCCACGTGCGGAACATCAGGTAGTTGCGGAAGGTGTTCCGGCCGCTCGAGAGCATCGTGTCGTACGAGCGGATCACGTCGCTGATCGGAAATCCGCCAGCCGGGTTGCGCGGGTGCGGGAACGCGCTGCCGGACGAGACGTGGAACGCGTCGACGCCCGCTTCCTCGAGCCAGCGGCACACCTGGATCGAGTCCTCGATCGTCGTCCCCTTCTTCGCCCAGGGGAAGACCGCGTTGTGGTGGTCGGTCGTCGTGATCTTGAACTGCAGGTGGAAGTCGTCGCCGATCTCGCGCCGCACCGCCCGCACGACCTCGAGCGGGAAGCGGGCGCGATTCTCCAGCGAGCCGCCGTAGTCGTCGCGGCGGTCGTTGATCGCCGGGGAGAGGAACTGCGTGATCAGGTAGCCGTTGCAGCCGTGGATCTCGACGCCGTCGAGCTCCGCCTCGCGCACCCGCCGCGCCGCCTGCGCAAACGCCTCGACGATCTCCTGGATCTGCGCCACGGTCATGCGCTCGCACTCGAAGCCGTGGATCGGCTCCGGCTTGTCCGTCGAGCTCAGGCCCTTCGCGTACTGGATGCCGGGGATGTCCCGCTGGCGTCCCGAGAACGCGATCTGGGGGATGTACGACGCGCCGTGCTCGTGCACGCGCCTGCCCAGCTCGCGCCAGAACGGGATGTGCTCGTCGCCGTCGAGGTGCGCGTAGTTCGGGACGATCAGCCCGCGCGGGTGCACCGGCGAGTTCGAGGAGATGATCGTGCCGACGCCGCCGCGGGCGAACTTCACGTCCCAGTCGATGCGCGTCTGCGTGCCCGAGCCGTCGTAGTTGTCGAAGCGGCCCGAGATGCTCGACCGGAAGATCCGGTTCTTGACGGTGAGGGTGCGGAAAGCGAGCGGCTCCATGACGACGCCGCTCACTTCAGGTTGACCTCCCACTTCCAGACCCCGTCGTCCCGCCGGCTACCGGTGATCCAGTCCTCGAGCGGAGGATTCTCTTCGTGCTCTTTGCAACCCGTGGCGGCGAAGCACTTCATCTCGACCTGGCCCTGGGAGACGTCGACGCGCATGAAGCTCTTGAACAGCGGCGGGGGCGGCTCGTCCCAGTCGAGGATCTCCGACATGAGGCTGTGCCAGGGCCCGGAGCCGTGACCCGGCAGCGGGTAGACGAACTTGGCGGCGATGCGCGCCCGGCGCGTCACCTTGACAACTTTGTCAGCCGGCCGCGTGGGGACCGCGCGCTCGTCCTTCGGCTCCTGGTCGCGGAGGCGCTCCGCCACGATCTCGGGCGCCTGCTCGTAGGGCACCTCGAGCCAGTGGCGCCAGTTGATCCAGCGCAGGCGCCGGGCGTAGAGCTGCGAGAAGACGGCCAGGGAGTCGCCGCGGCGTGGGTAGCAGCGGAAGTCCGCCTCGCTGCACCCCTTGAGGTTGATCTTGTCGATCTTGTGCGTCGCGTGCGTGTACGCGCCGCCCGCGCCGCAGACGATGTGCTGGATCTCGCGGCCGTCGTCCGTGTGCACCGCGTAACGCTGGTAGTTGTGGATGTCGCCGCCCAGGACCGCGATGTACTGGTGCTCGCGCTTCTCGACGATCTCGTTCACGGTCCCACCCGAATGCTCGATCTCCGTCTCCTCGATCTTGCCGTTGACGTACAGCGGCTTCCCGGTCAGGAGGATCTTCGGCTTCGGCACGAGCGAGATCTCGCGCAGCCAGCGGCCCTGGTCCTCGTCGAGCGTCCCCTTGATGCCCGTGTCGATGCCGACGAGCAGGATCGACCCGATGTCGATCGCGAAGTACGGCGCGGGCTGCTTCGAAGCCTGCGCCTCGTTCCCCCGCCAC
Source organism: Gaiellaceae bacterium (assembly GCA_050697975.1). Taxonomy (GTDB): domain Bacteria; phylum Actinomycetota; class Thermoleophilia; order Gaiellales; family Gaiellaceae; genus JBOHAW01. The sequence goes on along the minus strand of JBOHAW010000298.1, from coordinate 3,178 downwards.
CCACGCATCTCCTTGATCAGCTCCTGGTCCGGCTCCGACGGCTTGCGCCACGCCACCCTGCGGATCGCCCGCTGCACGACGTTGCCGACCGGCCTCGCGGGCGGGCGCAGATCCGGATCTGCGTTGCAGAAGTGCCCCATGAAGCCGTACAGGCCGTCGTACCAGTCGTGGTTTCCCGGGATGGCGTAGATCGGCCCCGGGAACTTCTGGTAGGGCCAGAAGAACTTGTCGGCGTACTCGTTGACGTCACCGGCCGGGTAGATGATGTCGCTGCAGAAGAACGAGAAGTCGACGCCCTCCTCGCAGGCCTGCATCGGCTTGATCACGAAGTACTGCGACTTGTCCCCCTCGCCGGTGTCCCCGATCACGAGGAAGGAGACCCGCGGCTCCCCCCGATCGCGCGTCACGACGAGCTGCTCGGGGACGCCCTCCGGTCGCGCGCGCTGAGCCTCGACCCAGCGGCGGCGCTCCTCGTTCGTCGGATCCCCGAACCAGCGCGCGATCCGGTCGTTCCGCGAGATCAGAAGCGGGCGCGGGTCGATCCACCGGAAGGTACGGATACTGGCGCCCTTTCTGATCAGGTCGTCCACGGAGGCGATCCCCACGCACTCCCAACCCGCCGCGGCGCGGTCGATTCGCGACGATTGCACGGGCTGTCCGGCTCCGGGCGCCCCCTCGGCCGCGACCCCTGTCTGGTCCTCAGTCATGCGACCCGCTACCTCCGCCGATCGAGGCGCAGCCGCATGCGCCGAGCGTCGTTGAGCCCGTGAGCCTGACGCCCTCGGCGCGGGCCTGTCAAGAGGAGGGTTTGACTAGGGACGCCGATGCGCCTGCCGAGAACGGTAGACTCGTTAATGTGGTTAACGATCACTCGCGCGATCCTGTCGCCCTCGCCAACCGCCTCCGGCCGGTCCTGCTGACGCTCAATCGGGAGCTGCGTCGCGAGGCGCAGACGCTCGGCGTGACCGGCGGACAGGTCTCGCTCCTGGTCGCGATCAGGAGGTTTCCGGGCATCGGCGTGCGCGAGCTCGCCGCCCGGGAGCGCATCTCGCCTGCCGGAATGTCCGGGCACGTCGTTCGGCTCGCGAAGGCCGGCCTCGTCGAGCGGACGCCCGACGCCGTCGACCGGCGCCGCCACGGCCTCACCCTCACGGCTGCGGGGGAGCGCGTGCTCCGCTCGGTCCGCTCGCAGCGCACGGCGTGGCTGGCGGCGCGCCTCCGTGCACTCGGGCCCGGCGAGCTCGAGGCGCTCGACGCGGCGATCGAGCCGCTGCAGCGGCTGCTCGAGGAGCGCGCGTGACCAGGGCGATCATGGCCACGGGCTCGCGCACCTTCGCGAGCCTGCGCCGTCACCGCAACTACCGCCTCTTCTTCACCGGCCAGCTCGTGTCGCTGATCGGGACCTGGATGCAGAACGTGGCCCTGGCCTGGTTCGTCGTCGAGCTGACGCGGTCGCCGATCGCGGTCGGCGTGCTCGCCTTCTGCCGCTTCGCGCCCTTCACGGTCTTCGGCCTGTTCGCAGGTGTCGCCGCCGATCGCTTCGACAACCGCCGGCTCGTGATCGCGACCCAGCTGTCCTCGCTGGCGGTGTCGATCGCCCTGGCGGTGCTCGCCCTCTCGGGTGCGGCCGAGGTCTGGCACGCCTACGTCCTTGCGGCGCTCGGAGGCACGGCGCTCGTGTTCGACGCACCCGGCCGGCACGCGCTCACCTTCCAGATGGTCGGCCGCGCGGAGCTCCCCAACGCGGTCGCGCTGAACGCGAGCCTCTTCAACGCCGCCCGGGTCGTCGGGCCGGCCGCGGCAGGCGTGGTCATCGCCGCCGTCGGCGTCGGAGCCTGCTTCGCGCTCAACGCGGTCAGCTTCCTCGCCGTGCTGACGAGCCTGCTCCTCATGCGGCCCGAGGAGCTCGTCGCGCCCGAGCGCGGCGAGCGGCGCCCGACGCTCCTCCGCGGCGTGCGCGAGGGCCTCGGCTACGCCCGCCGTTCACCGCGCGTTCGGCTGGTGCTCGCGATGACGATGGTCGTGAGCACGCTGGGCTTCAACTTTCACGTGCTCGTGCCGTTGCTCGCCTCCGACACGTTGAACGCCGGGCCCGAGGTGTTCGGCGTGCTCTCGGCGTGCTTCGGCGCGGGTGCGCTCGCAGGGGCGCTCCTCTCGGCGACGCTCGGCCGGGCGAGCTGGAAGGCGCTCCTCGCCGGCACGGGCGGATTCAGCGTCGCGCTGCTCGCGCTGGCGCCGCAAGCCTCGGTGGAGGCCGCCGCGGCCCTCCTCTTCGTCACCGGCGTCTGCTTCACGCTCTGGACGTCGAACAGCCAGTCGATCCTCCAGCTCGGCACGCCCGACCACCTCCGCGGCCGCGTGCTCAGCCTCTACCTGTGGGCGTTCGCGGGCCTCGCGCCGCTCGGCGGCCTCCTCGCAGGCTGGCTTTCGGAGGTGGGTGGTACGGGGCTGGCGTTCTCGGTGGCCGGCGTGACCGGCCTCGCGATGACGGCGCTCGGGCTGCGAGGCCTGCCGGCGTAGGCTCGACGCACCGGGCGCTACCTGCCGACGTAGATCGTGATCTGCGTGAGCACCGGGACGCGCCGGCCGGGCTCAGGCTCCTGGAAGATCACCTCGCCGACCTCGTCGCGCGAGGGCGCGTCGCGTCGCAGCGTGCGGACGGTGAAGCCCGCCTGGCGCGCCTGGTCGCGTGCCGCGCGCTCGTCCGGTCCGGTCAGGTCCGGGATCGAGACCGCGCCGCGCGACCCGGTACCGAGGGCGACGTTGAGGCGCACGGTCTTGCCCTTCGCGAGCTTCGCGCCGGCGCCGGGGTTCTGGCTCACGACGGCGCCGCGCGGCTCCCGCGAGACGACGGGGAAGGTGTCGGCCACGAGGCCGAGCTGCTCGAGGACGTTGGCGGCGTCGACGAAGCCGATGTTGAGCACCCCCGGCACCTCCACGATCTCGACCAGCTCGGGAGTGGGCGCCTTGCCGCTCGAGACTGCGAGGGCGACCCGCCCGCCCCGCTCGAGCTCGGCTCCTGGCTCCGGCTGCTGGGCGATCACCCGTCCCTTCGGCCTTACGCTCGCTTGCCGCTCGACGACGACGCCGTAGCCCCGCTCCCGCAAGGCCGCGCGCGCACGCGGCTCGGTCAGGCCGACGAGCTTCGGCACCCCGGTCGCGGCGCCCGTCTCAGCGC
>JBOHAW010000297.1:0-3456 GCA_050697975.1 Gaiellaceae bacterium | reverse complement strand
GAAGGCGCCCTGGATCGAGTCCCACAGCAGGAAGCCGTCGGTCACGAGCATCTCGACCGTGTACGGCTGGTACGAGTTCCAGCTCCAGGGCAGCTCGACGATCCGGTGCTCCTGCTCGAAGAGCTCCGGCGCGGCGGCGTGGTAATAGAGCGCGTCTGCGGACGAGATCGGCGCGCAGGTGACGACGAGGCCGAGCGCGACGTACACCGCGAGCAGGACGGCGAGAGCGAGTTGCCAGCGCGGCCAGTCACGAAGTCGAGGCAGGGACGCGCCGCGGGCGAGCGAGCGGGCTGCCACCGCTCCCGCGACAGCGGTCGCCGCGAGCAGCGGCACGTACAGAGCCTGGTGGAGGAGGCCGAGCCAGCCCGCGCCCAGGGTCAGAAGCGCGAAGCCGAGCGCGCCCGCCCCGAAACGGTTGAGCGCGTCGAGCAGGCGATCGCCGCTCGAGCCGAGCGGCGCAAGAGCGAGCGAGCCGAGGCCGAGCCACGCGAGCGCCGTCACGCCCGCGAGCGCGACGTGGGCCCCGCACTCAGGCAAGCTCGGCGAGGCGCGCGAGCATCTGCAGGGCGTAGAGGCCCGCGCCGACTAGCACCCAGACGACGGCGGCGACGTAGGCCCGCACGCTGCCTACTCGCGCGGGCGGTCGTGGACGGCGACGTACTGGTCGTCCGTCAGCGCGGCCTCGTCGACCCCCTCGAGCTCGAGCACGCGCGGCACGAACGGCGTGCCCGAGACGTAGTGCGCGACGAGCAGCACTCGCTCCTCGCCCGCGGGCTTGAGCTGCTTGTGGTAGCCGCACGTGTCGGCGAGCACGACCGTGCCGCGCTTGCCCTCGCAGAGGATCCAGTCACGCTCGGGCACGATGCGCGCGAGCTGCTCGTCCGTCGAGCGGCCGCGGTCGTCGCGCTCCGGCAGCTCCCTGTGCGGCCCGAGCGGATGGCTGCCGGGCGCGTAGCAGAGCGGCCCGGCGGCACGCGTCACGTCGGTGAAGTAGACGAACAGCTTCACATTCATGACGTCGTCTGCGTCCCGGTGCCAGAGCTGGGTCTCGATCGCCGGCCCGGGGGTCGGCGCCGTCAGCCAGAGATCGAGCGAGCGCAGCGTGCTGCGGAGGCGCAGGTACGCGTTCGCGACAGCGAGCACGTTCGGGTGCAGCGCGATGCGGACGAAGGGGTCGTCCGCGACGTACGAGCCCGTCGCCAGCTTCGTCAGGAAGCTCGCCTTGCCCTCGCCGCCCTCCGGAGCCTCGCGCGGCTGCGCGTACAGCCGGTCGGCCTGTGCGGCGGCCTGCGTGAAGAGGTCCGCATCGCCGATCAGCTCCTCGAAGCTGCCGAGGACGACGCCGTCACGCCGGAGGCGCTCGGCGAGCCCGCTCAGACCGGGATCGAGAGCCTCCCCGGAGACCGAGCGGTCGCGGTTGCGCAGGCGCCAGGCCGCCCGCGCAGCCCGCTCCTCGAGGCCGGGCGCGCGGCGGGCCAGCTGACCGCGGATGACGGAGGCGACGCTCATTGTCGGTCCGGCAGCCTACCGACCTCGCGACTGGCTAGGCTCCGGAACCGATGCGGACCGCGCTCGTCACCGGCTCGAGCGGCCTGATCGGCTCGGAGGCCGTGACCTTCCTGGACGCGCGAGGCTGGCGCGTGCACGGCGTCGACAACAACCTGCGCCGCGACTTCTTCGGCGAGCACGGGGACACGACGTGGAACCTCGAGCGCCTGCGCCGCGAGACTCGCCGGTTCGTCCACCACGACCTCGACATCCGCGACCGCGAAGGGGTCGCCCGCCTCGTCGCCGAGCATCCGCCGGAGCTCGTCGTCCACTGCGCCGCGCAGCCGTCGCACGACCTCGCCGCCGCGCGCCCGTTCGACGACTTCGAGGTGAACGCGGTCGGCACGCTGAACCTGCTCGAAGCGGCCCGTGCCTCCTGCCCAGAGGCGCCCTTCGTCTTCCTCTCCACGAACAAGGTCTACGGCGACGCGCCCAACGAGCTGCCGCTCGTCGAGCTGGAGACGCGCTGGGACTACGCCGACCCGGCGCAGCGCGAGGGGATCGACGAGACGTGCCGCATCGACGCGACCATGCACAGCCTGTTCGGTGCCTCCAAGGTCGCCGCGGACGTGCTCGTGCAGGAGTACGGCCGCTACTTCGGTCTCCCTACTGTGTGCCTCCGCGGCGGCTGCCTGACCGGGCCGAACCACTCGAGCGCAGAGCTGCACGGCTTCCTCGCCTACGTCGTCCGCGCGGCCCGCGAGGAGCGGACCTACCGAATCTTCGGCTACAAGGGAAAGCAGGTTCGCGACAACATCCATTCGCTCGACGTCTGCACGGCGATCATGGCCTTCGCGGAGCGCCCCTCGGCCGGCGCGGTCTACAACCTCGGGGGCGGGCGGGCCAACAGCGTGTCCGTGCTGGAGGCGATCGCGCGCTTCGAGGAGCTGCTCGGCCTGCGCATGCAGACCGAGTACGTGGAGCAGGCCAGAAGGGGCGATCACATCTGCTACATCAGCGACCTGACCCGCTTCCGGACGGACTATCCGGAGTGGGAGATCTCGATCTCGCTCGAGGAGATCCTCGAGGAGCTCGCCGACGCCGGGCGGCCCGCGGAGGCGCTCTCCTGAAGCTGGCGTTGCTCGCAGGGGGCGTGCCGAACCCGACCGCGAGCGGCGGCGCCGTCACGGCCTGGACGATCCTCTCGGAGCTCCTCGCGCACGGACACGAGGTCGCCGTCTGCACGCTCGAGGACCCGGAGCTCTACGACCCCACGAGCGTGCCGGGAAAGCAGCGGGTCGAGCGCGTACGCGCGCTGGGGGCGGAGGTGGTGCAGATCGCGTCCGGCTCCTCCGCGTACTTCCGCACCCGGCCCCGGGGGCCCGTCGCGCGCCTGCGCCGTTCCTGGCGCCCGCTCGACGAGGAGCTGTACCCGAACCTCGTCGACGGCCCGGCCGTGCGGCGTGCGGTCGAGGAGCTCGAGCCCGACGCGGTCTTCGTCTACCACTTCGAGATGCTCGCCGCGAGCCGCGGGCTGCGGGTGCCGCGCCTCGGCGTCGTGGGCGACCCCCCGCACCTCTCCGCGCTCTACCGCTTCCGGGAGGAGCTGCCGCATCCGCGCGCGCTGCGGCGGGTCGTGCGCCTGCAGGCCCAGATCCGGCACCAGCCCCGGCTCCTGGTCGGCTTCCTGAACGAGTGCGAGGCGAGCGGGGCGTTCGCGGCCCATCACGCCGCCTGGCTCCGCGCCCGCGGCGCCGCCGGCTGCCGGTACCTGCGCACGCCCGTGCCGGACCCGGTGGGCCCCGACTGGCGCGCCGAGCGCGACCGCGTCGCCGCCGAGAGGCCCCGCATCCTGCTCGTGGGGCACCTGAAGGGCGTCGTCACGCTCGAGGGGCTGCGGACGTTCGCGCGCGAGATCCTGCCGCGCCTCGAGCGCGCGCTCGGCCCCGACGGCTTCGAGGTACGGGT
>JBOHAW010000296.1:0-2523 GCA_050697975.1 Gaiellaceae bacterium | reverse complement strand
CGAGCTGGCGCTCTCACGGCAGGCGGTCAAGAGCGGTCGCGTGATCATCCAGCTCGTCAACTACGGCGAGGATCCGCACGACCTGCGCGTGCGGCGCATCGCCGCCCGCGCGCTCACGTTCAGGACGCCGGAGGTACTGCCGGAGCGCCTGGCCGATCTGAACGTGCGCCTCGGACCCGGCCGGTACCGGCTCTGGTGCTCGATCGCCGATCACCGCGCGCGCGGCATGCGCGCCGTGCTGACGGTCAAGAAGTAGCGCCTACAGCCGGAACTCGCCGCGCGCGACGATCACGGCGCCGCCGCCGACCTCGACCCGGTCGATCCGCTCGGACGATCCCTCGGCGCGGGCGTAGAGCTTCGACGGCCGCGCGATCTCCACTCCCTGCGTGATCTCGATCTCCTCACCGAAGGCGATCCGCCCGTGACGGGCGAGATGGACGGCGAGCGGCCCCGCCGCCGACCCGGTGGCCGGATCCTCGGGGACGCCGTGGTGAGGCGAGAACATGCGCAGCTTCCAGTATCGCCCCTCGCCGGCGAAGCAGTTGGCACCGACCGGGTGGCGCGCCAGCGCGGTCTGGTCGGGCGCGAGCGCGGCCACGGCGTCCTCGGTCTCGAGCTCGACGTAGACGTGCGTCGGGCCGAGGTCGTACAGCTCGACCGGGAGCCCCGAGCGCTCGACGCCGAGTGCGGCCAGGAGATCCGCTTCCTGCTCGTAGGGCCGCCAGCGCGGCACCGGCTGCGACATCCAGCCGAACACGATCCGCGCCCCCTCACGCTCGAGCCGCACCGGCACGACCCCCGCGCCGGTCTCGATCCGGATCTCGACGAGCTGCAGCGGCCCGCCGAGCACGAACGCGCTGCCGAGGGTGGGATGGCCGGCGAACGGCAGCTCGGCGGCGGGCGTGAAGATGCGGATGCGAACGTGCCCGTCGCCCTCCTTCGGCAGCACGAACACGGTCTCCGAGAAGGCCATCTCGCGAGCCAGCGGCTGGAGCAGCTCCTCCGGGATCCCGCGAGCGTCGGTGAAGACCGCGAGCTGGTTGCCGGTCAGCGCGACGTCGGTGAACACGTCGGCGACGACGTAGCGGAACGCGGCCACGCCGCCACTCTAGTTGCCGGTCTCCCTAGCCTTCTCCGAGCCAGAAGCGCAACTCCCGTCGCAGGTCGCCGTCGGTGAAGTAGTCGTCCTGCCAGCGGTCGTTGTTCCTGAGGCCGCGCCATCCTCGCGAGCGCCCCGGCGCCGGCGACGCGCGTTCCCGCTCCCGCTGGAGCATGCGATAGCGCCACCGGTACTGGTTGTAGATGCCCATGATGTTGACGGCGTAGTCGGCGGCCAGCCCGGGCGCGTTCTCGACGATGACGAGGTTGTCGTCGTTCGCGGAGCTCGCCTTCGGCCCCAGATTGTGCGAGCCGGTCATGACCACGGGCTTCGGGCCGAACGGGTCGACCACCACCACCTTGCTGTGCACCATCGCGAAGGTGCCCGCGAGCTTCTTCAGCTCTCGAACCCAGAAGCCGAGCGGCCTCGTCACCGGTGCAGGAAAGACGACGTCGAACGGGGCCTCGTCCGGCGTCCCGCGATGGAAGAAGGAGATCGGGTTCTTCTTCGTGCCCGGGTTCTGGTTGAGCACGCCGTGGATGTAGAGCGCCGGGTCGTGCGTGTCCGACGCGGGCGAGAGGGCCTCGATGATGTCGTTGAGCAGGGTGCCGCGCGGCCCGGGATTGAACATCAGGAACAGGATTCCCTGCGTGGCCGCGTCGATGTGCCGCCGCGCGTCGACGAGGTCGATCTGCTCTGAGACGGGCGTGAACCAGGTCGTGATCCTCGCCCGGCCGACCGCTGCCGTCTTGCGGACGTCGTCGGCCGGTATCAGCCCGTCCGGAAACTCGCCCTTGGCCTTTCGGAGGGCCTCCCACTGGTCCAGGAACCAGCCGGCGACCGTCTTCGACGAGATCAGCAGCCCGTTGTTCGCCTGCGTGCAGAGGCCGGTCCTGCTCCAGTTCGTGCTGCCCGTCCAGACGCGGCTCGGGTCGCCCTCGGCGTCGCAGATGACGAGGAACTTGTTGTGCGCGAGGTGCCGCCCGCCGAGCGGGCGATCGTGGATCTCGACGCCGCCGTCCCGAAGCGCCGCCCGCGCCGCCTCGTTCTCGTCCTTGCCGTCCTCGCCGAGGCGAACCGCGAGCACGACTCGCAGGCGCGGGCCCAGCCTGGCGAGGGCGGCGATCAATTCCGGGTCGTTGAGCTCGAAGAGTGCGGCGTAGACGTCCCTGCCGTTCCGGCGTGCCCGCTCCAGGAGCGCGAGCATCTCCTCGCGCAGGTCGCCCGCGAGGAAGTTCCGCGTCTCGTCGCCGACGTCGCCGATCACGTCGCGCAGCCTGCGATCCATTCCGGACGCGTCGCCCAGCCGTCGTGAGAGCCATTGCGAGGCGACGATGCCGCGGTTGAAGTACGAGGCCAGGCTTCGCGTCGCCGTCGGCGTGACCGTCACCGGGTCGCTCCAGCCCGTCGCCTGCGCCTCCTCC
>JBOHAW010000295.1:0-29340 GCA_050697975.1 Gaiellaceae bacterium | reverse complement strand
ACGCGCTCTCGCCGGCTCGACTGCGCTCCTCGATGTCACATTCGTGACCCCCTCGACCGGCTTCGTTATCGCAGCAACTGGACGCGGGACCGACGTTCGCGGGACGTCCAACGGCGGTGGCTCATGGAGGGTGCTGGGTCGGCTCCCGAACGTGTTTCTCGAGCGGCTGGTGCCCGGCGTGACAACCTACGGCGTCGGCCCATCAGGACTCTACCGCCTCAGTCCGCCATAAGGCGCGCGACCTATCACCTCCGGCACCGCCAGGTCAGGAGATGTCGAGCGCGGGAGCGGCGAGCAGCACGACGGGCGCTTGGTTTGCGCAACGTACGGCTCCGCCCACTTTGGGACGTTGCGCAAACCGTGGTGACGAGCGCGTAAGTCGGCAGAATCTCTTTCCCGTTGTTTACGCGTAGCTCGTCGAACGGATAAGCGTTTCGACCCGCGCGCGAGGTCAGCCGGGCGCCGCCTGTCCACCGGCTTGAATTGCCGATCGGAAGAGCGTACTTTGCCGTCCTGGAGGGGAGCATGCCGTTCAAGGGTCTCGCCACAATCGCTGCTGTTTGCGCGGTGTTCGTTTCGAACGGCGCTGCCGCCCAAGAGGTCTTCCCGCTGTTCGGCGACTGGTCGGTGCCCGTCAACCTGGGACCGCCGGTGAACTCCGCTGACGAAGAGAGCGGGCCCGCGATCTCCGATGATGGGCGGAGCCTCTACTTCAATCGCAACCCTAATCTGGCCGGCGTAGACGAGGACGAGGACCTCTTCGTGGCCCACCGTGAAGGCCCCCACGAGGACTGGGGCGTTCCTCTTCCTTTGGTGAGCCTCAACACTCCGACCTTCCATGAGCGAAACCCGGCGATCTCGCCCGACGGGCTCCTTCTCTTCTTCTCTAGCAACAGGACGGTTGACGACGCGGGCAACTCGGTCGGCTTCGGCGGCCTGGACCTCTACTACTCCCGGCGGGCAGATAGGACGGACGACAGCGGCTGGTCGTCGCCGGTGAATCTCGGCCCCAACGTCAACGGAGCTGCCGCCGATGTCGGCCCCGCGTTCCTCGAGGATGAAGGGGGGGTCGCCGTCCTGTACTTCACCAGCACTAGGCGGGGGAACGCCGACATCTACCGCAGCGTCGTGACGTTCGACGAGTACGGCTCGCTATCGGTCGGCCCGGCGAGTTTCGTCGCTGAGCTCAACAGCGCTGCCGAAGACGCACGCCCGGCGATACGCAAGGACGGGCTGGAGGTGATCTTCCATTCCCGCCGGCCACCCTCCCTTGGACGCGATCTCTGGGTCGCGACGCGCGCCACAGTCATGGAAGCCTGGTCGAGCCCAATCCAGATCGCGACCGTCAATAGCACGGCCAACGACCTCCAAGCGAACTTGTCGGACGACGGCGAGATGCTGCTCTTCTCGTCGAACCGGCCCGGTGGTCTCGGCCAGGACGACATCTGGTTGAGCAAGCGCGAGAAGGTGGCGGGCGAGTAGGGTCACGGCGGTTTTCAGGGCTGGTTCAGGGTGCGCTGGGTAGTGGACTTCCCCTGAAATCCGGGGACCCCATGAGCGGGCGCGCCGCGTCCCACGCCGCCTGGCCTGGCAGCCGGCAGAGCGCAAGTGGTGGGGCAGACAGCGCGATCGCCTGGTTTGCGCAATGTCTGGTTCTGCCCACCTTCCGTACGTTGTGTAAACCGCGGAGGTGGCTGCGGCGCGGCAGGTCGGGAGGACCTCCGCGCGCCCGTTGACTTTCCGCGCCGCAGCCGCAGGAGTGCCTTCGCCTTCTGCGGCTCGGCCTCGGCGGCGATCTGCTCTAACCCGTCGCGCCGGAGCCTCTCTGCGCACAGGTATGACGAAGCCGGGGGTTTCCGCCCCCGGCTTCGCTACTTCGGTCGTTACCGCGCTAGTGAACGGCTGGGCTCAGGCTCGTGTCGAACCGGCCCAGGTCGCCGGTGGCCTTGCCGTTCCCATACGTCTGCCACGTGCGCCGGAACGTGTCGACCTGGCTGATCGCCGAGGCGTGCGCCGAGGCCATCGGCGAGTCCTTGTCGACAACGAGAATGAACGCCATCGTCTTGACGTCCGTCTTCGGGTCGCCGTTCGCGTCGGTGTCGGTCTCGTCGCCGATCGCCGGGATGCGTGCCCCGTTGATCGCCTGGATGCTGGCGGCCGTCAGGTTCACCCGGTTGCCGCAGAACAGGATGTCGTCCTGCGCGGCGAACGAGCGGATCCCCTCGAGCGATGCTCCGGTGGCCCGGGACGAAGGGTTGTCGACGTACCAGAACGGGCCGACCTGGCCGTCCGGCAGGAGCCCCATCAGGTACTGGTCGAGCTTCGTGTAGCCGTCGATCAGCTCGTTTCGTTCCGTCAGGAAGCGGGTCTGGCCCGGCCGGGCGCACGGCCCCGCCGCCGCGCCGAGGTCGACGATCGCGTTCCCCTCCGCCGACGAGGCCCGCGGGTCGCCGCCGAACTGGCTGGGCGGCACCGCCACGTTGAAGAAGAAGCTCCAGTGCGCATTGGCGCGGCCGAGGAGGTCGAAGGTGTCGAAGGGGTCAGGGTCGGTCGGGTGCTGGAACCGCGTGAACGCGAGCCAGCGGTGCCCGGCCTCCTGGCCCATGATCGACATGGCCGAGTTGAGCCCGAGCGTGTATGAGCCGAACGCACCGAAGTCGCCGTTCAGCGTCCCCATCCAGCGTGCGCGGCGCGAGATCTGGTCCGCCCCGGGCGGTCCGTCCAGCGTCGCTCCCGGGACGGACGCGGTGAACCGGAACTTCTTGATCGGCGGGTTCTCCAGCTTGTTTGCGTCGGGCCAGTAGAGGCCGATCCGGTTCATCTGGAGGATCGACTCGAGCTCGCCGGCGCTTCCGGCAGCGGCGCTGCTGTCGAACACAGGGCGGCCGAAGCCGCTCGTCTGGTTCTTGACGCCGAGGTGGAAGGCGAAGGCGCCGCCCCCGATGTCGACGATCGAGTCCTCGAACATGACGAGGAAGTCGAACTTGTCCGGGTGCGTCTTGTAGAACTCCTTCGCCGCCTCGATTACGTTCATCTGCTTCACGAGAACCGGCGCGAAGAACTCCTCGAACATCGCGCCCGCGTCCTTCGTGGTCGGTAGGGCCGTCGACAGGTCGATCTCGTTGATCGGCCCCTCGTCGTTCCCTTCGGCGACGCCGACGACGCCGAACTCGGCGTCGAGGCTCTGGTAGGCGAACACGATCTCGCCCGTGTCCTTCAGCTTGAGCTGGAACGTGTTCTTGTTCGCGATCCCGAACTCGGGCACGTCTGTCCATGTGATGACTACCTCGGTCGCGCGGACGGAGGCGGAGATGCTCCCGCCGTCCTCGACGTTGAGGTCGTTGAGGAACGGAGCGATCCGCGGCGGCCCGCCGATGAGGCGCGCCGCGTCGCGCGGCGTGCTCGCCGAGTCGCCGGCGCCGAAGGTGACGTTCCCGTCCGAGTTGACGTGGACGCTGTAGTGGCTCGCTCCCAGGAACGGGAACGAGAACCCTAGGGCGACCTCGGTCGTGTCGTCGTCGCCGAGGCTGAGCGCGCTGCCGATCGTCGGGTCGAAGCTGGCCGGGGCGAACGCGGCGGAGAACGTGTCGGCGTCGACCCGGGTCCACTCGATGTTCGTCGGCGTCATCAGGTCGAACGGGTTTCCGGGCTTCGGCTGGACGAAGATCTTGCCGTTGTCGACGACGACCGCAACGTTGCCGACGTCCTGGCTGACGGGCACGCCCGACGATGCGATGCGCCTCGCCCGTTGAGCGAGCAGGAGCTGCTGGCTCGTGGTGTGCGGCCCGGTCCCGTCGACGTGCCGGAACGGGCCGGTCTCCTCCCAGTTGATCGACTTCGGCTCGTCGGCGGCATATCCCCCCGCCACTGCCGCGAGCGCGACCGCCTGCGCCACGAGCAGGAACACTACGAGACGTCGTTTCATCAGGCTCTTCCCTCCCCTTCGTCCCCCCGCCTTGACGGGAACTCAGGCAGCCCCGGCGCCTTGGCCGTCAGGCGAAGAGAACCTCGAGTCTCCGCGAGTGTATGACGCTTTGGCAGAGGGTTCAATACGTGAAGCTCGTCGCTGCGCTCGGTGGGGCGGCCGCCGGGGTCGCGCGTGGGGCCAGTTCGAGGGCGGCTGGGTTCGCCCTGCGCGCACGCGAGACGTCTCACTGCCCGGCCTTCCCGCCGAGCTCGCGCTGCGCGTCCTGCGCTTGTCGCGAGCCGCCGGACCCGCGTCTATCGAGACGCTCAAATGCGGGCGCAGCAAGCGAAATCGCATGGCTTGCGCAACGTTCGGTTCTGCCCATCACTCGTCCGGCGCCTCGGGCGAGGAACTCGGGGCGGACATCGTTCCAACGGCGACGAGTCGTGGGCCAAGCTGAGCGCCCGCGTGGCCGTTGTTCGCGAGCGCTGAATCCCGCTGGAACCTTGCGCTGGTCGATCCCGCCGCCTCCACCAGGCTCACCGGAGCCGGTTGACAGCCGGCTCGTGTTCGGGAGAGACTTGCGCACGGGAGAGGGGAGCCGCCCCAGGGCTCTGAAGGACCCGCCTTGCGGCTTCGGGGAGAGATTCTCGGCGACGGCGCTTCTGTCCAGGCAATCGACGGGAGGGTCAAATGAGACGTCTTTTCCGCTTCCTCGTTCCGTTTGCGTGGGTGCTCGGGGCGCTGGCCTTCCCGCTCGTCGCGGCGGCCGACCACGCGGCGCGGCCGCACACGGACAACGTGCACGCGCTGGGGCACAGCCCCCACCCGGCCACGTTCTTCGGCGAACCGGACGGCGTTCGGCACATCAACTCCGATCTCGCCTTCTGGGGCGACCGGATCTTCAACGGGAACTACAACGGGTTCCGGATCATCAAGGAGTCCCCGGGCAACCCGAAGGAGATCGTCCACCAGGGCTGCAACGGCGACCAGGGCGACATCGTGGTCTGGGAGAACATCCTCGTCCGATCGTGGAATTCGAAGAAGGCCACGCCGCGGGACTGCGACGGCGAGACCGTGCCCGCCGGCTGGGAGGGCGTCCACGTCTTCGACATCAGTGACGTCAGCGATCCCAAGCTCGTCGGAGCCGTCGAGCTGCCGTGCGGCTCCCACACGGTCACGCTCGCGCCGGACCTCGGCAACGACCGCGTGATCGTCTACAGCAACAACTCGAGCGGTGCAGGCTGCACCGGCGGCCCGGCGAACGGCGACTTCATGGACGTGATCGAGGTGCCGCTCGACGCCCCGGGGAGCGCCAGCCTGATCCACAGGGAACCCCTCGAGGGCCCGATCAACCCGGCCGTGACGCCGGGTTGCCACGACGTGGGCGTGATCCTCGGCGACGTGAACCTCGCCACCTGCGCCAGCGCCGATGCCACGAATGTCTTCGACATCGGCGACAACGCCTTGCCGGGCGGCAGCCTGGAGAATCCGAACTTCCTCTACACCATCTCGGAGCCTGGCGTCGATGGGCTTCGAGGTCGGTGGCACTCGGCCGCCTTTACCTGGGACGGCGAGGTCATCATCCTCGGCTGGGAGCCAGGTGGCGGCGCTGCACCCGAGTGCGAGGAAACCGACCCGGCCGTGACGAAGAGCGCCTTCTTCTACGATGCGGACACCGGCGCCAAGCTCGGCCAGTGGACGCTGCCGCGGCCGCAGGGTGCGGCGGAGAACTGCACGATCCACAACTACAACGTCGTGCCGACGCGGAACGGCCGGTACGTCCTAGTGAGCGGCAACTACCAGGCTGGGACGTGGGTCACCGACTTCACCGACCCGGCGAGCCCGGTCACGCTCGGCTGGTCGGATCCGCCGCCGCTCGACCCGCCCGACCTTGGGGGGGCCTGGTCCTCGTACTGGTACAACAACTTCATCTACGAGTCCGAGATCACCAAGGGTCTGAACGTCTTCCGCTTCAGCGGAAACGAGACGGGCGGCGCGATGAGACTCGACCACCTCAACCCGCAGACGCAGGAGTTCTCGATCGACTAGACCGTTCCCTGTGTCTGAGACGAGAGAGGGCGGCTCCGGCCGCCCTCCCTTCGTAGAGACTCCGAAGCGCTCGTCGGGCATCGACACTAACCCCACGCGCGACCGCGACTGGGCGCCCCCTACGCCTAGTCGAGACGCTCGCCAGTGGGATCCTTCGCGGGTTCGATTCCCGCCGCCTCCATTTCTGGACGGTTGGTCAATCGACCGCGGCGATCGCGTCGACGATGATCGGGACGTTGAGGGGCGAGGGCCCTTGGCCGGGAGCCGATCGCGCGTGTCGTCCCGCGTCTCCCCACAGCTCGATGATCAGATCGCTGAAGCCGTTGACGACCGTCGCGTTCTGGGCGAAACCGGGCTCGCAGTGGACGTACCCGACTGCCCGGATCCACTGCGTGACCCGATCGAGGTCGTCGAGCTCGGCCTTGAGCGACGCGAGCATCGACAGGCCGGTCATGCGCGCTGCCTGGTAGCCCTCGTCTACGGTCAGGTCCCGGCCGACAAGCCCTTGAACAAGTGGCGTAGGGCCGTCGAACGGCCCGTGCCCAGCTATGTAGGCGAGTCCGTTGTGCATCTTGACCAGCTGGAAGTTCCCGGGAGGGGTGAGCGGCGCCGGGAGCGTCAGTCCGAGTTCGCTCAGACGACTTTCGATCCGGCCCATCGCGAGCAGTCTAATCGGCTCGAAATCGAACCCGCCGCGCATCGCCCGAAAGCCAGGTCCCTTTCTGCAAAGCGCCGGAAGACTTCGGAAGGGTTTGAAAGAACTCCCCCAGGACCACTCTCGCTGACGGAGGACGAATAATCCCACCGAACGAAGCGGCTGGCGAGCGGCCGCGAAGGTATTCTGCGGATCCGGCCGGTCCGATGCCGGCGGCGCGGACATTGCTGCCCGGACGGACGGTGTAGCCTCGGCAGCCTGAGCGCGACCGGGCTGACAGAGGCTGAGGCAGGGCGGCGGCTGGCCGAGCGCGGGCCGGTGGAGCCGCCCGCGACGAGCCGCTCGACGGCCAGCATCGTGCGCGCCAACGTGCTCACCGTCTTCAACCTCATCCTCGCCGTCGCCGGCGCCGTCACGCTGGCCTTCGGCGACTGGCGCGACGCGCTCTTCCTGTTCATCCTGCTCGCCAACTCGGCGATCGGGATCGGCCAGGAGCTGCGCGCGAAGACCGCGCTCGACCGGCTGGCGGCGCTCGTGACGCCGACAGCCACCGTCGTCCGCGACGGGCGGGAGCGCCCGCTCCGCGTCGAGGAGGTCGTCCCGGGCGACCTCGTTCGCCTCCGCCCGGGCGACCAGGTCGTCGCGGATGGTCGCGTGGAGGAGAGCGCGGGCCTCGCGCTCGACGAGTCCATCCTCACCGGCGAGTCACGTTCGGTCGAGCGGCCACCGGGCGAGGAGGTGCGCTCCGGCTCGTTCGCCGTCGAGGGTGCGGGCGCGTACACGGTCACCGCGGTCGGCGAGGACAGCTATGCCCAGCGGATCGCGGGCGAGGCACGCGAGTTCCGGCACCCCCGCTCGCCGCTCGAGCTGACCCTCAACCGCCTGCTGCTCGTCCTGGTCGGAGTGCTGACCCCGCTCGCGCTCGTCTTCGGCTATGCGCTCTGGGAACGCGACGAGCCGCTCCGGGAGGCGGTCACGGCCGCGGTCGCCGGCGGGGTCACGCTCGTCCCCGAGGGCCTGATCCTCCTCGCCGGACTCACCTACGCGGTCGCAGCGCTGCGGATGGCCCGGCGCGGCGCGCTCGCCCAGCAGCTGAACGCCGTCGAGTCGCTCGCCTCGGTCGAGGTGCTGTGCCTCGACAAGACGGGCACGCTGACCGAATCCGGCCTCCGCGTCGTCGATCTCGAGCCGGCCGCCGACGTCGAGCGCGAGCAGCTCGTCTGGGCGCTCGGCCGCTTCGCCGCGAGCTCGCCGAGCCGGAACACGACGCTCGAGGCAATCGCGGCGGCGCACCCGGCGGAGCCCGACCCCGTGCTCGAGCACGTGCCGTTCCTCTCGCGTCGCCGCTGGAGCGGCCTGCGCCTCGGCGACACCGGGTACGCGCTCGGGGCGCCCGAGCTGTTCGCGCTCGACGGCCTCGAGGCGCGCGCCGGGGACGAGGCCGGCGCGGGCAGGCGCGTGCTCGCTTTCGGGACGACGGCCGAGCGTCTCGAGGGCCGCGAGGAGCCGCCCGAGCTGAAGCCGCTCGGCCTCGTCGTCCTCGCCGAGGAGCTGCGGCCCGAGACGCGGGCCACGGTCGCGTTCTTCCGCGACGAGGGCGTCGAGCTGAAGGTGCTCTCCGGCGACGCCCCCGAGACGGTCGCCGCGATCGCGGCCGACGCCGGCATCTCGGTGACCGCACCGGCATACGACGGCCGCGAGCTCCCGGAGGATCCGGCGCAGCTGCGAGAGCTCGCCGCGCGTGCCACGGTGATCGGCCGGATCTCGCCCGAGGGCAAGCGCCGCGTCATCGAGGCCCTGCGCGACTCGGGTCGCTACGTGGCGATGGTCGGCGACGGCGTCAACGACGTGCCGGCCCTGAAGGCGGCCCGGCTCGCGATCGCACAGGGCAGCGGCGTGCAGATGGCCCGCAGCGTCGCCGACGTCGTCCTCGTCCGGGGCGACTTCGCCGCCGTGCCGGCGATGGTGGCCGAGGGCCGGAAGATCCTGCGGAACATCCAGCGCGTGGCCAAGCTCTTCGTGGCCAAGTCGGCCTTCGCGGCCTTCCTCATCCTCTCGATCGGTCTCACCGAGACGCCCTACCCGCTGCTGCCGCGGCACCTGACGCTGGCGGCGACGCTCACGATCGGGATCCCGGCCTTCTTCCTCGCGCTCGCGCCCAGCACGGGTCCCTGGCAGTCGCCCGGGTTCCTGCGCGAGGTGGCCAGGTTCGCGATTCCGGCTGGGACGGCCGCGGGCCTCGGGGTCGTGTCGTCGTATCTGTTCTGCCTCAACGTCGTCGACAAGCCGGTCGTCGAGGCGCGCACGGTGGCGACGACGGTGCTCGTGGCGGTGGGCCTCTACCTCGTACTCGCGCTCGAGGCGGCCGGACGTCGGCGCGGCGCGGCCGTGAGCGGCCTGTGCGGCGCGCTCGGCCTCCTCTATGTGCTGATCGTCGCCTACTCGGGCACGCGCGACTTCTTCGAGCTCGCCGTTCCGGGGTGGTGGGAGCTCGCGGCGATCGTGGGCGGAACCGGACTCGCGATCGCCGGCCTGGCGCTCACCGACGAGCGCTTCGTGCCGCAGCTGCACCTCCGCCCGTGACCGTCCGCTGCGAATGGGCCGGATCGGCCGAACCGATGCAGCGTTATCACGACGAGGAGTGGGGCGTGCCGCTGCACGACGACCGGGCGCTCTACGAGCTGCTCGTGCTCGAGGGCGCCCAGGCCGGGTTGAGCTGGTCGACGATCCTGAACAAGCGCGAGGGGTACCGGGGGGCGTTCGAGGGCTTCGACCCGGCGCGGGTGGCCCGCTACGGGGAAGCCGACGTCGAGCGGCTGCTCGGCGACTCCGGCATCGTCCGCCACCGGGGGAAGGTGCGGGCGGCGATCGACAACGCCGGCGTCTGCCTGCGCATCCAGGAGGAGCTCGGAAGCCTCGACGCGTATCTCTGGAGCTTCGTGGACGGCAGGCCGGCCCAGAATGCCTGGACGAGCCTGTCCGAGATCCCTGCGAGCACTCCGACCTCCGACGACCTGAGCCGCGACCTCAAGCGCCGCGGGATGCGGTTCGTCGGCAGCACGATCTGCTACGCCTTCATGCAGGCGACGGGCATGGTCAACGACCACGTCGTCGGGTGCTTCCGGCACCCGGAGGTGGCTCGAATCGGCCCGGTACGATAGGCCTGTGGCCGTAACCGCACAGCCGAAGCTCGACGCGCACCGCCTCCGCGGCGACTTCCCGGTCTTCGAGCAGCTGATCCACGGCAAGCCGCTCGCCTACCTCGATTCGGCGGTCACCGCGCAAAAGCCCCGGCAGGTGCTCGACGCGATGCAGCGGTTCTACGAGACCTCGTACGGGAACGTGCACCGCGGCGTCTACGAGCTCTCGGAGCGTGCCACCGCAGCCTTCGAGGGGGCGCGGGAGAAGGTGCGCGCCCTCGTCAACGCTCCCTCGGCCCGCGAGGTGATCTTCACCCGCCAGGCGACCGAGGCGCTCAACCTCGTCGCGTATGCGTGGGGCCTGAACAACCTCGGTCCGGGCGATCTCGTGATCGTGACCGAGCTCGAGCACCACTCGAACTTCGTCCCCTGGCAGTACATGGCCAAGCGCACGGGCGCCGGCTTCCGGATGATCCCGCTCGACGACGGGGGCGAGCTCCGGCTCGACACGCTCGACGAGCTCGCGGCCGGTGGCAGCGTGAAGATCGTGGCGACGAACCTGGTCTCGAACGCGCTCGGGACGATCAATCCGGTCGAGCGGCTCGCGGAGTGGGCGCACGAGCGGGGAGCGATCATGGTCGTCGACGGCGCGCAGGCGGCGCCCCACCGGCGGATCGACGTGGACGCGCTCGGCTGCGACTTCTTCGCGTTCTCGGCGCACAAGATGTGCGGGCCGAGTGGCGTCGGCGCGCTCTGGGGGCGACGCGAGCTGCTCGAGGCGATGGAGCCGTTCAACCTCGGGGGCCACATGATCCGGAAGGTGAAGTTCGAGGAGACGACCTGGGGCGACCTGCCGCACAAGTTCGAGGCCGGGACGTCGCCGATCGCCGAGGCCGTCGGCTTCGGGGCGGCGATCGACTACCTGAACGAGGTCGGCTTCGAGGCGATCGAGCAGCACGAGCACGAGCTGGCCGCGTACGCGCTCGAGCGGCTCGGGGACCTTCCCTGGGTCACGCTCTACGGGCCGCCGGCGGAACGTCGCGCCGGGATCGTGTCGTTCAACGTGGAGGGCGTCCACCCGCACGACGTCGCCCAGATCCTCGACCTCGAAGGCGTGGCGATCCGGGCCGGCCACCACTGCTGCCAGCCGCTGATGGCGAAGCTCGGCGTCGCCGCCACGAACCGCGCGAGCTTCTACCTTTACACGGTGCCGGAGGAGATCGACCGCCTCGTCGAGGGCCTGCACAAGGCCAAGAAGGTGCTCGGATGAGCGAGTTCGATCAGCTGTATCGGGAGGTGATTCTCGATCACTACAAGAACCCGCGCGGCCACGGCGTGCTCGAGGACGCCGACGCCAGCGCCGACGGCCAGAACCCGCTCTGCGGCGACGAGGTCTCGATCTTCGTCTCCTTCGCCGAGGACGGCGAGACGATCGACGAGGTGAAGTTCTCGGGCCGCGGCTGCGCGATCAGCCAGGCCGCGACCTCGATGCTGACCGAGATGGTGCAGGGGCGGAAGGCGGCCGAGATCGCGAGCCTGCCGCGGGACGACCTGCTGGAAGAGATCGGCATCCCGCTCACGCCCATCCGGCTCAAGTGCGCTCTGCTCGGCCTCAGCACGCTCAAGCTGGCGCTCCACAAGGCGAAGGGCACGCCACTGCCCGACGAGTGGGCGGGGATGTCGAGCGACCTCGACCTGAGCTGACCCGGCCGCTGCTTGGACGTCGACGTCTGCCCGATCGAGGAGCTGCCGCCCGGGACGTGCAAGATCGTGCACGCGGGCGCCGTCGCCGTCGGGGTCTACAACATCGACGGTGAGCTGTTCGGGCTCGAGGATCGCTGCTCGCACGACGACGGGCCGCTGGCGGAGGGCGACTGGGAGCCCGAGGAGTACGTCGCCATCTGCCCCCGCCACGGGTCGCGCTTCGACATCCGCACGGGCCGTGCGCTGACGCTGCCCGCCTACATCGCGGTCGACACGTTCCCCGTCCGCGTCGAGGACGGGGTCGTCAAGGTCACGGTCTGAGAGTTCCTCGATCTGAGCTGGAACCGATCGCTGGAGAGCATCGCGCTGCGTGAGCTGATGGACGCGGCGGTGATCGGGACGTTGGGCGACAACGTTACGCTCCGGGCATGCTCGACGACCAGGTTCGCGCCGTGCTCGCGCGCCTCGAGGCCGAGGACGCCGACGAGCGGGACCGCGGGGTGCCGCGCGAGCGACGCGCGCGGCAGGTCGCGCGCACGACCGGCCGGTTCCTCTTCTCGCTCGTGGCGCCGCAGAGCGACTGCGGCGTGCTCGAGATCGGCGGCTCGCGCGGCTACTCGACGATCTGGCTCGCCGCCGGCGTCCGCCTCTTCTCCGGCCGGGTCGTCTCGCTGGAGCAGGACCCCGAGAAGATCGAGGCCTGGCGGCGCAACATCGAGGAGGCGGGCCTCGCCGAGTGGGCGGAGATCGTCGAAGGCGACGCCCACGAGACCCTTCCGCGGATCGACGACGTGTTCGACCTCTGCTTCCTGGACGCCGAGAAGGAGGACTACGAGCGCCTCTTCGGGCTGGCGCGGGGGAAGCTCGAGCCGGGCGCGCTCATCGTCGCGGACAACGTGCTCTCGCACGAGGACACGCTGGGCGCGTACTCACGAGCCCGTCAGGCCGATCCCACACTCGAGAGCGTCACGGTCCCGCTCGACCGCGGCCTCGAGCTTTCTGTCGTCCTTCGCTAATCGCTAGAGTGTGCGAACCGCGGAAAGGAGGTGGTCCGGACGTGACAGATTCCAGTACGGGCAGTGGAGGTACCAGCGGGTAGAGGTGCGTCCCCGGGACCTACGGGGAACCGCCTAGCCAGCGTAGGGGACTCGCGCTCCGCGCCGCCGGCCTTCGGGCCGCGCAGGAAGCGCCTCTACCAATCCAGCGCTGGTAGCCGGATCGGGGGCCGTGAAAGCGGCCCCCGTTCTTTTTCGCGCTAGGCTCCCGGCCCCTCGACGTGGACGTCGGGCAGCCAGCGGAGCCACGACGGCAGGTACCAGTTCCAGCGGCCCAGGAGCTCCATGCTCGCGGGCACGAGCACCGAGCGGACGATCGTCGCGTCGATCAGGAGCGCGATCGCGACTCCGAATCCGACCTGCTGCGTCTCGACGAGGTCGCCTGAGGCGAAGCCCGCGAAGACGGCGATGATGATCAGGGCCGCACCCGTGATCACCCGCGCCGTCGAGCCGACGCCGTGCACGACCGCCTCGCTCGAGTCCCCGGTGCGGATGAACCACTCCCGGATCCGGCTGAGCAGGAAGACGTGGTAGTCCATCGAGAGCCCGAACAGGACCGAGAAGAGAAACGGCGGCAGCCAGGGCGTGATCTGCTCGGTCTGGACGAAGCCGAACAGCTCGTTCCCGACCCCCTTCTGGAACACGAGCACCACCATGCCGAACGCGGCGGCGACCGAGAGCAGGTTGAGGACGACGGCCTTCAACGGGATCACGATCGAGCGGAAGGCGATCGTCAGCAGGACGAGGCTCAGGCCGAGGACGAACGCGAAGATCACCGGCAGCCAGCGGTCGATCACGGCCACGTAGTCGATCTCCTCGGCGGTCTCGCCGGTGACGAGCACGTCGGCGTCGGCGCCCGCGAAGGCCTCGGGGACGTCCTCGCTGCGCAGCCGCTCGACGGCGGTGACCGTGCGCAGGTCCCTGCTGTCCCCGGCGACGAGCGCCTCCACGACCGCGAGGTCCCCGGCCGGGCTCGTCTCGACCGCCGGATTCCTGAAGGCGGGGCTCGATTCCAGCCGCTGAGTCAGCCGCTCGATCGCCGCCCGGACCGGGCTCGACTCGACGTCGCCGTCGACGACGACCAGGACCGAGTCGAGCGTCCCGACGCCGAACGCCTCCTCGAGCGCGACGAACCCCTGCTTCGACGGCATCTCGTCGGGCAGCGACCTGATTCCCGACGAGCCGATGTCGATGTCCACGACGGGCGCGGCCGCTCCGAGCAGGAGCACGACGGCGGCCGTGAGGCTGACCACCGGCCTCCTCGTGACCGTGCGCGCGACTCCCGACCAGAACCGGCCCTCGCCGCCTTCCGTCCGCCCGACGAGCGGCACCCGCAGGGCGTTCACGCGGTCGCCGAGCAGGCCGAGCACGGCAGGGAGCAGCGTCAGCGCGGCAACCACCGAGACGATCCCGACGAGGATGGCGCCGACCGCGAGGCTGCGCAGGACGGTGTCCGGCACGAACAGCATCCCTGTCATCGCGAGCACGAAGGCGAGACCGCTGAAGAGGACCGCACGGCTGGCCGTCGCGCCCGCCGTCGCGATCGACTCGAGCTCGTCGCGGCCGGCCGTGCGCTCCTCGCGGTAGCGGGAGAGCACGAAGAGCGAGTAGTCGACCCCGATCGCGAGGCCCATGACCGTGAGCATGTTGAAGATGAAGACGGAGAGCTCGAAGGCCTGCCCGACGAGAGCGGCCAGCCCGAGCGCGACGGTGATCGAGACGAGGGCGAGCGCGAGCGGAACGACGGCTGCCAGCAGCGCCCCGAAGACGAGCACGAGGATCACGAGCGCCGCCGGCCCGCCGAAGTAGAGCTCGCCGGTCCTGAGGTCGTCGTCGAGGATCCGGTTGATGTCCCGGTCGAGCGCCACTTCTCCCGTGACCGAGACGTCGAACCCCCCGCCGCCGGCCTCCTCGGCGACCTCGATCACATCCTCGACGCCCGCTTCCGGGTCGAAACCGAGGCCGACCGGGATCAGCGCGGCGTGCCGGTCGCCCGAGACCAGCGAGCGGTCGCCGCTCTCGTAGTGGCTGGCGGCCGTCCGCACCGCGCCGGTCGCGCGGATCGCCTCCGCCAGCTCCTCGACCTTGCGGCGGAACGCGGCGTCGTCCACCGTCAGCGTCGCGGAGCGGACGACGACGAGCTCGGTGACGAAGTCGGGGTCGGGCGGGAAGCGCTCGACCATCAGCTCGTAGGCGCGCTCCGACTCCGGGTCGTTCGTCACGTCGCCCTCGGTCGTGAGCGCATCGCCGAGCAGCGTCACCACGAGCCCGACCGCGATGAGGAGGGCAAGGAGCCAGGCTCCGGTCGTGCGCCACGGGTGCCGCGCGCTCGCGCGGGCGATCGTCTCGGTCGAGAGCCTCACTGCGCGGCGCGGCGGAGCTGCTCGTCGAGCGGCATCAACGACAGCCCGAACGTCTCGAGGGCCGGCTGCACGTCGCAGGTGTTGTCGCCGGCCTCGAGCATCCTCAGCTGATCGCGCGTCACGGGCGGCTTCGGCAGCTTCTCGAGCACGGCCGCCTGCACCCGCATCAGGCCCATCGGGACGTGGAGGCTCCGGCGCCGCTTGCCGAGCGTGCGCTTGATGCGGTCGTAGAGCTCGTTCCAGCTCACGACGTCGGGCCCGCCGAGCTCGAACGTCCGGTTCGCGGCCTCCGCCTTGTCCACGGACTCGGCGAAGAAGGCGGCCACGTCCTCGACCCAGATCGGCTGCAGGCGCTGCTCGCCCGATCCGACGACCGGCGTCACCGGCAAGAGCCGCACGAGGCGCATGAAGGTGGGCAGCACGCCGCCGTCGGCGCCGAAGACGAAGCTCGGCCGGAAGATCACGTGCTCGAGGCCGGAGCCCTTCACGGCCTGCTCCATCTCCCACTTCGCCCCGAAATAGGGCACGAGATCCTTGGTCGTCTCGTCCGTGCCGAGCGCGCTCATGAGCACGAAGCGGCGCACCCCGGCGGCAGTCGCCGCGGCGAGGAGGTCGCGCGTGCCCTGGCTCATGATCCGCTCGAAGTCCGCCGGCTTGCCGACGATGATCGCGACCAGGTGGACGACGGCGTCGCAGCCGCGGGCGGCGCTGCGCAGGCTCGCCGCGTCCGTGACGTCGCCCTCCACGAGCTTGCACCCCCAGGTCTCGAGCAGCCTCGCCCGGGAACGGTCGCGCACGAGGCAGCGCACGGGCAGGTCGCGCGCCCGCAGGGCGTGGACGACCTTGGGGCCGACGAATCCCGTTCCGCCCGTGACGAGGATCACTCGAAATTCTTCCAGTAGCGGCTCGGCGTGGGGCCCTTCTGCCCCTGGTACTTCGAGCCGAGCCCGTCGCTCCCGTACGGGTTCTCGGCCGGCTCGGTGAGCTGGACGAACGAGAGCTGTCCGATCTTCATCCCGTAGTAGATCGTGATCGGCAGGTTGGCCACGTTCGACAGCTCGAGGGTGACGTGGCCGTCCCAGCCGGGATCGATGAAGCCGGCGGTGGAGTGGATGAGCAGACCGAGGCGTCCCAAGCTGCTCTTGCCCTCGAGTCTCGCGACGAGGTCGTCGGGCAGGCGGATGCGCTCGAGCGTGGAGCCGAGCACGAACTCCCCGGGGTGGAGGATGAACGGCGTCTCGTCGTCCACCTCGACGAGTTCGGTCAGCTCCTCCTGCGGCTGCTTGACGTCGATGAACGGATAGCGGGCGTTGTGGAAGACGCGGAACCAGCGGTCGACCCGCACGTCGACGCTCGATGGCTGGAGGAGCGACTCGTCGTAGGGGTCGACGCCGATCCGGCCCTCGGCGAGCAGCCGCTGGATCGTCCGGTCGGAGAGAACCACGCGGCCGATTCTAGGCTGCGCCCCGTCCGGGGGACGCCGCCGGAGGCTTCGGGGACTGACCGCCGACCTGTTGCGGACGGCACGATTGCGGTACCGTCCGGTCCCCCGTGTTCCTCGAGCCGGTCGATCGCAACGCGCACTACCGCGAGCGCCGCCGCCGAGCCCGCCGCCGCCGCCGGCTCCGCCGGCTCGTGGCGGGTGGCGTCCTCGTCCTGCTTGCGACCGGCGCGGCGTTCGTCGCACGCGGGACGGTCGGCGACGGCGACCGTGGCGAGCAGGCTGCGGCGACGAAGCCGGCGAAGGCGCCGTCGCAGCAGCCCCCGAGGGTGGGACCGCGGCCGGCCCCGCTCCAGATGCGCGGCGTCCACGTGACCATGGCGCTGGCCTCCATTCCCGGCAAGCTCGAGGAGTACCTGAACCTTCCCGGCCTGAACACGCTGGAGCTCGACGTCAAGGACGAGAACGGCGAGGTCGGGTTCATTCCCTCGACCGTTCCGCTCGCGCGGGAGATCGGAGCCGCCAAGCCCTACTACAAGCCGCGCGTGGTCATGAGGCGCGCGTGGGCGCACGGGGTCTACCTGGTCGGGCGCATCGTCTGCTTCGAGGATCCCGTCCTCGCCGAGCAGCGCCCCGACCTGGCGATCCACCGGCGTGACGGCTCGGTCTGGCGCAATCACGCCGGACTCGGGTGGACGAACCCGTACAACAGGGAGGTCTGGGACTACCTCGTCGACCTGGGCGAGGCGGCGGCGAAGAACGGCTTCGACGAGATCCAGTTCGACTACGTCCGCTTCCCGAGCGACGGCGACGTGGACGCGGTCGTCTATCCGGGCAAGACGTCGACGCCGCCGGGCTGGGTGATCGCGGGCTTCCTGCACTACGCCTCCAAGCGGCTCAAGCCCCTGGGAGTGCGTGTGTCGGCCGACGTCTTCGGCCTCTCGGCCACGCGCGACCTCGGCATCGGCCAGGTGCCGCGGCGAATCTCGCGCTACCTCGACGCGATCTACCCGATGGTGTACCCCTCGCACTACGCGTCGGGCGAGTACAACCTCCCCGACCCGAACGCTGCGCCGGGCGAGACCGTCGCCCACTCGTTGTCGGACTTCAACCGCGAGCTGGGCGGGCGCCGCACGGTCATCATCCCCTGGCTGCAGGACTTCTCGTACGGGCGGACGTACACGCTCGACGACCTCAAGGCTCAGATCAACGCCGCGGCCGCCGCGCGCACCGGCGGCTTCCTGCTCTGGAACGCGGCCGGCATCTACACCGCCGACGCGTTGCTCTACGAGCCGACGGTCGGCTGACCCGCGCAGCGCCGGCACGAAGCGACGACGTCGGCCGCCGCTGTTGAGGGGTCTGACCCCTGGCCATGTCCGCAAGAGTCTCGTGCTACGGCGGAAGGCTGCAGGCCGATCGCGCCTCGGGCCGGTCGTACGCAAGCGTCTGCCGGCGGGATCGGTTGTTGAGGGGTCTGACCCCTGGGCATGTCCTGCAGGGTCATGCGCTGTAAGTCCGGTATTCACTATGCACGCACGCCGGAAGCTCCGCTACTGTGAGCCGGCTATGGCGATGACGCGGACGATCGACCTCAGAACCGGGATCCCCGGGCCGCGCTCGAAGGAGATCCTCGACCGCATCGGGCGCTCGATCGCCGCGCCCCTGTCGATCACGGTGCCGATCGTGGTGCAGGAAGGCCGCGGGGCCGCGCTGGTCGACGTCGACGGCAACACGTTCATCGACTTCACGGGCGGGGTCGGCTGCCTCAACGTCGGCCATTCGCACCCGAAGGTGGTCGCGGCCGCGCAGGAGCAGCTCGAGCGCTTCGCGCACACCGACTTCACGATCGTCCCCTCCGAGGTCTACGTCACGCTCGCCGAGCGCCTGCTTGCGGTTGCTCCCTTTCGCGGGCCGGCGAAGGCGGCCTTCTTCAACGCCGGCACGGAGGCGATCGAGAACGCGATCAAGTTCGCGCGCTCGTACACGAAGCGCCCGGCCGTGATCGCGTTCGAGGGCGGCTTCCACGGTCGGACGCTGCTCTCGATGACGCTGACGTCGAAGACGCACCCGTACAAGGCCGGGCTCGGACCCTTCGCGCCCGAGGTCTACCGCGTGCCCTTCGCGCAGGACTACCGCGGGCCAAGCGCCGCGGAGGCGCTCGCCGCCCTCGAGCGCGCGCTCGTCACGCAGGTGGCCGCCGAGCAGGTCGCCGCGCTCGTGATCGAGCCGGTTCAGGGCGAGGGCGGATTCGTCGTCGCCCCGCAGGAGTTTCTCGCGGGCATCCGCCAGATCTGCGACGAGCACGGCATCGTCCTCGTCGTGGACGAGGTGCAGACCGGCTTCGGCCGCACCGGCAAGATGTTCGCGATCGAGCACTACGGGATCGAGCCCGACCTGATCACGGTGGCGAAGTCGATCGCGGGCGGGCTGCCGCTCTCGGGCGTGCTCGGCAAGGCCGAGATCATGGACGCGCCGCCCGTATCGGCGATCGGCGGCACCTACGTCGGCAACCCGGTCGCCCAGGCCGCCGCGCTGGCGGTTCTCGACGTCTTCGAGGACGAAGGCCTCGTCGAGCGGGCCGCCGAGGTGGGCGAGTCGATCCGCGCGCGCATGCTCTCCTGGGAGGAGCGCTTCCCGGCGATCGGCGACGTCCGCGGCCTCGGCGCCATGCTCGCGATCGAGCTCGTGCGCGATCGGGCGACGAAGGAGCCGGCGCCCGAGCTCGCGGCGAAGGTGATCCAGGCGGCGCGCGAACGAGGCCTCCTGCTCCTGAAGTCGGGCATCTACTCCAACTGCATCCGCGTGCTCGTCCCGCTGGTGATCTCGGACGCCGAGCTCGACGAGGCGCTTGGCGTCTGGGCGCAAGCGATCGACGCTGTTCTCGGCTAGACGGCTCGCGGCGACAGGGGATCGCCGCCGATCCTGAGCCGCTTAGCGGAGCGCTCCCTCGGGCACACTGCACTGTCGATGGTCGGAGAGGTGATTGCGGACCGGTACGAGCTCGAGGCGCTCGCCGGAACGGGCGGCATGTCGAGCGTCTACCGCGCTCGCGACCGCATGCTCGAGCGCCACGTCGCGCTGAAGATCCTGCACGACTACCACGGCGCGGACGAGGAGACGATCGAGCGCTTCCGCCGCGAGGCGCGCGCCGTCGCCCAGCTCTCGCATCCCAACATCGTCACGGTGATCGATCGCGGCGAAGAGAACGAGCGCCAGTTCATCGTCTTCGAGTACATCGACGGCGAGAGCCTCAAGGAGCTCGTCGAGCGGAACGGGCCCCTGCCGGTGCGCCGGGCGCTCGAGCTCGCAATCGAGGTTGCCGGCGCCCTCGCGTTTGCGCACGACCACGGGCTCGTCCATCGCGACGTCAAGCCGCAGAACGTGCTCCTGAACGGCGAGGGCCGGCCGAAGGTGACCGACTTCGGGATCGCGCGGTCGCTCGACGTGGACGGAATGACCCAGACCGGCACCGTACTCGGCACGAGCAACTACATCGCACCCGAGCAGGCGACCGGGAACCCGGTCGGGCCGCAAACCGACGTCTACTCGCTCGGCGTCGTCCTCTTCGAGCTGCTGACGGGCGAAGTGCCGTTCCCCGGGGAGAGCTTCGTCGCCGTCGCCATGCGGCACGTCAACGAGCCCGCCCCGAGTGCGCTCGACCGGAGGCCGGACGTGCCCGTGCGGGTCGCGCTCGCGATCGAGCGCGCCCTGGAGAAGGATCCGGCCGATCGCTTCGCCTCGATGGACGAGTTCATGGCTGAGCTCCGGGCCTGTCTGGACGAGCGTGGGCCGGAGCCGGGGCTCGACTCGACGGCGATCATCCCGGGCCGCGCCGCCCGCGAGAGCCGGCCGCGCCGGGCCCGGCCGCGGCGCTCCGTCTGGCCGACCGCGCTGCTCACGCTGGGGCTCGCGCTGCTCGCGGCGATCGTGGTCGCCGTCCTCGTCGTGCGGGGCACGGACGGCGGCGAGGCGCCGGCCGGGTCAACGCCGATCCGCCTCGTCGGCGTCGGCTCCTTCGACCCGCCGCCGGGCGACGGCCAGGAGCATCCGGAGGCCGTCGGCCGGGCGACCGACCGGAATCCCGGCACCTACTGGACGACGGAGCGCTACAACGACTTCTCTCAGACGAAGGACGGCGTCGGCCTCGTGCTCGACGCGGGCAAGTCCGTGCGGGCCGAGCAGCTGACCCTCTCGAGCTCGACTCCCGGGTTCACCGCGCGGATCGATGCCGGGCCGGAGGCGGGCGGGCCCTTCGATCCCGTGACCGACGAGCAGACCGTCGGCACCTCGACCACGTTCGAGCTCGAGGAGACCGAGGCGCGCTACTTCGTCGTCTGGATCACGGAGCTGCCGGAGGGCGTCGCCCGCATCACCGAGGTCGAGGCGCGGTGAGCGAGCAGCAGCAGCAGCAACGCGAGGAGGAGCAGCACGAGCGGCCGCGGAAACGCTCGCGCAAGCAAGGGAACACTCTGGCTGCTCGTGCCGGCCGCCGCCGGCGCGCTGGGCGGAGGCCTGCTCGCGTTCACCGTGTCCGCCTCATCGCGACTTCGAGAGCCTGAAGAGCGGGGTCGGCCTCGTGCTCGAGGCGCCCGAGGGGGTCTCGAAGCTCACGGTCGCGACCTCGACGCCCGGGTTCACGGCTCGGATCGACGCCGGCGACGACGCGGCGGGCCCGTTCGAGCCCGTGACCGACGAGCAGGAGGTGGGCGAGACGGCCACGTTCGGGCTCCCGGAGGTCGAGGCGCGTTACCTCGTCCTCTGGATCACCGCCCTGCCGGAGGGCGTCGCCCGCATTACGGAGGTCCAAGCGCGATGACCGTCAGAAGAGCAGCTGCGAGCGGCGTTCGTGCCGGTCGAGCGCCAGCTCGATCAGGCGGTCGACGAGCTCGCCGTACGGGATCCCCGACGCCTCGAAGAGCTTCGCGTACACGCTGGTGGCGGTGAAGCCCGGGATCGTGTTGAGCTCGTTCACGAGCACCTCGCCGTCCTCGCGGACGAAGCAGTCGGCGCGAGCCATGCCCTCGCAGTCGGTGGCGAGGAACGCCTCGACCGAGACCTGCTGCACGCGCTCGATCGTCGGACCCGGCAGGTCGGGCGGGACGATCAGATCCATCTCCCCCTCGTCGTACTTGGCCGAGTAGTCGTACCACTCGGCGCGAGGAAGGACGATCGCGCCCGGGAGCGAGGCGATCGGCTCGCGCGCGCCCAGGACGCCGCACTCGACCTCGAGACCGCGGACGAACTCCTCCACGAGCACCTTGTCGTCGTGGCGCCGGGCGAGTTCGACCGCCGGCTCCAGCTCGTCCGGCGAGTGCACCTTGGAGATGCCGACGGAGGATCCGAGCCGCGCCGGCTTGACGAAGACCGGATAGCCGAACGGGTTGTGGATCGCGTCGCCTGCGCGCAGCGTGATGTTGCGCGTCACGGGGATGCCGCGATCGCGCATCACCGCCTTGAACAGGTCCTTGTCCATGCAGAGCGCGGAGGCGGTCACGCCCGCGCCCACGTACGGAACACCGGCGAGCTCGAGCATCCCCTGCACGGTGCCGTCCTCGCCGAAGGGCCCGTGCAGGATCGGGAGCACGACGTCGACGTCGGCGAGCGTCGCCGGGACCGAGCCGCCGACGGGCACGGGCAGTGTCTCGGCGACCGAGGCGGGCTGCTCCCCCGTGCCGAGCTCCCAGCCGCCGTCGCGGCCGATGGCGACGGTGACCGCCTCGTAGCGGGCAGGATCGAGCGCCGCGAGCACGGAGCGAGCGGACGCGAGCGAGATCTCGTGCTCGCTCGAGCGACCGCCCATCAGCACGGCGACCCGCACGCGGCGCGCGCTCACTCGGTCGGGAGCGTCGGCGTCTCCTCCGGCGGTACGAACCGTCCGACCGTGATCGTCACGGTGCTGCCGGGCTTCGCCTGAGTCCCGCTCGGAGGATCCTGGGCGAGGACGAAGTTCTCGAGCGAGGGATCGTCGGTCTCCTGCTCGGCGACGTTCACCTCGAAGCCGGAGTTCTCCAGCGTCTCGACCGCGATCTCGCGGTCGAGGCCCTCGACGTTCGGCACGGTCGAGGTCTTCGGGCCCTTGGAGACGCTGAGCGTGATCGTGGTGCCCTTCGCGGCGGTCGAGTTGCCGGCCGGACTCTGCTCGACGACCGTGCCCGCCGGCTGATTCGACTCGACGTCACGCCGCGCGACCGAGAAGCCGGCCGCCTGCAGCTGGGCGTTCGCGCTCTCGAAGGGCTGCCCCGTGACCGGGGGAACGCCGATCGGTTTCGGCCCCTTGGAGACGTTGATACGGACGGTGGTGCCCTGGTCGACCGTGTCCCCGGCCTTCGGCGACTGGCCGGTGACGGTGTTCACCGGCTTGCCGGAGGGAACCTCGACGACCATCGGCTCGAGTCTCCGCGCGGTCAGCTCTGCCACCGCCTCGTCGCGCGACTTGCCGACGACGCCGGGCACGGTCGACTTGGGCTTGCCGGTCGAGACGTAGATCGTCACCTCGTCGGTGGCCCGGTCGATGCGCTTGCCGGGCTCCGGGTCCTGGTCGTAGACGAATCCGATCGGCTGCGCCGTGCTGGGCCGGCGGATCACCTGGAACTCGAGATCCTTCTCCACGAGCTGGTTGACGGCGAGCGACTCGCGCATGCTCTCGAGCAGCGGCACCGCGACCGGCTCGTTCGCGTTCAGCTCGTCCTGGATCTGGTCGTAGACGAGGAAGCCCGCGACGAGTGCGCCGGCGACGAGCAGCAGCGCGAGCAACCACGGCCAGATCGTCCGGCGCCGGCGGGGCCTCTCGTCGTAGTCGTAGTAGACGGGTGGCGGCGGCCCGTACGCGGACGCCGGCCCGCGGGCGGCGGCACCGGGCACGATGCCGGTCGGCATCGAGCTCGGGGTCGCGATGATCGCCGTCGCGGCTTCCGCCGTCTGGGCGGTCACGCCGGCCCCGCGCGCGACGCGATCGAGGTCCGCCTCCATCTCGTCGGCGTCCTGGTAGCGGTCGCCCGGCTCCTTCGCCAGCGCGCGCGTGACGACCAGGTCGAGGTCGTGCGGCAGGTCCGAGCGCCTCGACGAGGGTGGCGGAGGCGTCACGGACAGGTGCTTCATCGCGATCTCGACCGGGCTGTCGCCCGTGAAGGGAACCGTCCCGGTGAGCAGCTCGTAGAGAACGACGCCGACCGAGTAGAGGTCGGAACGCTGGTCGACCGAGGCCCCGCGCGCCTGCTCGGGCGAGAGGTACTGCGCCGTGCCGACGATCGAGCCGGCCTCCGTCATCTGGCTGGCGCCCGCGCGCGCGATCCCGAAATCGGTCACCTTCAGCCGCCCGTCGCCGTCGACGAGCACGTTGTGCGGCTTGATGTCGCGGTGGACGATCCCGTGCCGGTGCGCGAAGCGAAGGGCGCCGAGAATCTGCCGCGTGTACTCGATCGCGATGTGCACCGGAGCCGGCCCCCGGGCGAGGATGAGCTCCTTCAGGTTCCGCCCGTCCAGGTGTTCCATCGCGATGTAGTAGGTGCCCTCGGCCTCGCCCCGGTCGTAGATCGAGACGATGTTCGGATGGGAGAGGGCGGCGGCATTCTTCGCCTCGCGACGGAAGCGCTCGATGAACTGCTCGTCGTTCGCGTGGCGCTCGTTGAGGATCTTGATCGCGACGCGGCGGCCGAGCTCCTGGTCCTCGGCGAGGTAGACGTTCGCCATGCCGCCGGCGCCGAGCCGCCGCACGATGCGGTAGCGGCCGTCGAAGAGCGTGTCGATCAGCGTGTCGGAAACGGGCATACGTCTACAGGTTAGGAGTTCGACCCGACCCCCAGAAGCGCCTGCATCACCTCCCTCGCGATCGGAGCGGCCGTCTGGCCGCCAGTCGAGCGCTGTCCCTCGACGAAGACGGCCACGGCGACGCGGGGGTTGTCGGCGGGGGCGAAGCCGATGAACGCGACCGTATTGACGCCCGGGCGACCCGTCTCGGCCGTTCCCGTCTTGCCGGCGACTCCGTCCGGGAGCTGGGCGCTCGTCGCGGTTCCGCTCGCGACGACCGC
Organism: Gaiellaceae bacterium; assembly: GCA_050697975.1. Classification (GTDB taxonomy): domain Bacteria; phylum Actinomycetota; class Thermoleophilia; order Gaiellales; family Gaiellaceae; genus JBOHAW01. Next base: position 4,996 of record JBOHAW010000295.1, on the reverse strand, counting down.
CTTCATCATCTCGGTCAGATCGGCCGCCGTCTGCTCCTTGATCGCCCGGCCGAGCAGGTCCGGTTTCGTCCTCGTCACCGTCTTGCCGCCCGGCGCGAGCACCCGTTCGACGACGTAGGGCCGCATGACGGCGCCGCCGTTGGCGACCGCCGCCGCCACCATCGCCATCTGAAACGGCGTCACGAGCAGGCGCTCCTGGCCGAACGCGAGCCGGCCCGGATCGACCGCGAACGGATCGTCGGGTGTGAACAGCTCGCCCTTGCGATAGAGGCCGCTCGCGGTGCGCTCGTTTACCGGCGTCTCGAGCGGCGGCTTGGCGTAGAAGCCGAAGCGGCGGGAGTAGTCGAGGATCGGCCCGGGGCCGAGCTCCTTGCCGATGTTGCAGAAGACCGAGTTGATCGAGTTCTGTAGCGCCTGGAACAGGCTGACGTTGCCGTACACCGACGGCCCGCTCTGGTCGGAGTAGTTCGTGACGCGCTTCCCGTACTCGATGCAGTAGCCGGGATCGTCGAAGCGCGACTCGACCGTGAAGCGACCCGAGTCGATCGCGGCCGCGGCCGTCACGACCTTGAAGGTCGAGCCCGGTGCGTAGAGGCCGTCCGTGGCGCGGTTGACGAGCGCTGCGCTTGGCCTGCACTCGGCTCCGATCCGGTTGATGCGGCCGAAGTTGCCTTCGACGAGGTTCGGGTCATAGGTCGGCGAGGAGGCGAGCACGAGCACGCGGCCGGACTTCGGCTCGAGAGCGACGACGGCCCCGCACCGTCTGCCGAGGGCGTTCAGCGCGATGCGCTGGGCGCGCGGGTGGAGCGTCAGGATCACGTCGTTGCCGTGGATCGTCCCGCCGAGGAGGCGGTCGCGCGAGGTCGAGATCACCGTGCTCAGGTTCGCGTTCGACCCGGTGAGGAAGTCGTTCATCGAGCGCTCGAGCCCGGCGCGCGAGCGCACCTGGGTCGAATAGCCGACGATGTGGGGGGCGAGCCCGCGCTGCGGGTAGCGGCGGAAGTACAGCGTCTTGCCGCCCACCCGCCTGCGCACGTTCTCGGCGAAGACCGGCCGGCCGCCGGGCCCGAGGATCTCGCCGCGATCGATCGCAAACTGCGCCACGCGCTGAATCGCGTTGTCCTGCCGGTCGGCGAGGCCGGCTGCGGCCCAGGTCTGCCAGTAGGTCGTGGCGACGATCAGCGACCCGATCAGGACGACGCCGGCGACCGCGAGTCGGGTGATCTCCCGGTTCATCCCGCGGTCACCGCCGCCCCACCGCGTTGGCGCGGTTCGAGACCAGCAGCAGGCCGGCGAGCAGGACGAAGTTGGCGAGCACGCTCGAGCCTCCGTAGCTGACGAACGGCAGGGTGATGCCGGTCAGCGGGATCAGGCGCAGGATCCCGCCCAGGATGATGAACGTCTGCAGCGCGAAGCCGAACGTGAGCCCCGCCGCCAGGAGCTTCGAGAACCCGTCGTCGGCGAGGAGCGCGGTGCGGAAGCCGCGCACGACGACGAGCATGTACACGAGCAGGATCGCGGCCGCGCCGACCAGGCCGAGTTCCTGCGCCAGCGCCGAGTAGATGAAGTCCGTGTTCAGGAACGGAATCAGCGGATCGCCGCCGGTCGACGTGAACGTGCCGCGCCCGAGTCCCGTGCCGCCGAAGCCGCCGGTGCCGATCGAGTAGGTCGCCTGCACGAGCTGGTAGCCCTCGTCCTCGGCACGCGACCACGGATCGAGCCAGATCGAGACGCGGTCCTGCACGCGGGGGACGACCTGGTAGAGGGCGAAGGAGCCGCCGACGAACAGGGCGAGGCCGGCGGCCGCGAAGGTGGCCCGCCCGGTCGCCACGTAGAGCATGCCGAGGAAGATGCCGAAGTAGAGGAGAGCGCTGCCGAGGTCGTTCGTCTGGACGAGCACGAGCATGGCGCCGCCCCAGATCAGGAGCAGCGGCCCGAAGTCCTTGAGGCGGCCCTGTGCGAGCACCTCGCGCTTCTCCCGAAGGTAGCCGGCGAGGAACACGATCAGCATCAGCTTGGCGATTTCGCCGGGCTGGAACTGGAACGGCCCGACGCGCACCCAGAGGCGGGCGCCGTTGACCGTCTCGCCCAGGCCGGGCAGGGCGGGCAGGACGAGCAGGCAGATCGCTCCCAGCCCGAACAGGTACTTGTAGCTCTCGAGCCGCCGGTAGTCGCGCCGTAGCGCGACGAGCGTGGTCGAGAAGAAGGCGACCGCGATCACGATCCAGAGGCCCTGCCGGAAGGCGTCGACCGGCTCGAGCCGGTAGATCTCGGTCAACCCGACGGCGGTCAGGAGCGCGGCCATCGGCAGCAGGTACGGATCCGCGTACGGGACGGTCAGCCGCGCGACGACGTGCGCGGCGAGGTAGAGGCCGACGAAGAAGCCCGCGTACGACAGCGAGCCGGTCGAGATCTCCGACTGGCGGGCGATGTAGACGCTCGCGAAGCCGAGCCCGGTGATGGCCCCGACGACGAGCAGGTTGAGGAGCTCGCGATTGCGCGCGGTCAGCGCGTGAGCCCCCAGACGAGGAGCGCGGCGAGACCCGTCAGCAGGACGAGCACGGCGAGCGCCGCCAGCACGCGGCGCCCGCGCCTCGGCCTCGCACCGGCCTCGGGAGGCTCCTGCTCCTCGACGGGCTGCCCCTCGGCCGGCTGCTCGCGGCGCAGCAGCTCGCGCATCTCCTCGGGGGAGACGACCATCGTGTCGACGGCGGGGACGCGCTCGATCCCCGAGAGCGTGTCCTCGTCCTCGAGCGGCTTGGCCTCGTCCTCCACGGGGACGACCGGCTGCTCCAGCGTCTCGGCGCTCTCCGCGGCCGTGTCGGCGATGTCGAAGAAGACGACGGTGATGTTGTCCTCGCCGCCGCCCAGGTTCGCGGCAGCGATCAGGGCGCGAGCGGCCGCGTCGAGGTCGTCGCGATGCTCCTCGACGATGCGACGGATCGCCTCGTCGCCCACCATGCTCGTGAGCCCGTCGGAGCAGAGCATGAAGATGTCTCCGGAGCGCGGCTCGACCGTGTAGGTATCGACGTCGACGTCCGGATCCGTCCCGAGGGCGCGCGTGATCACGGAGCGTTGCGGGTGGTGCTCGGCCTCCTCCGCGGTCAGCTTGCCACTGCGCTGAAGCTCGGCGACGAGGGAGTGGTCCTCCGTCAGCTGCTCGAGCGCGCCGTCCCGCAGGAGGTAGGCGCGCGAGTCGCCGACATGACCGATGGAGACGATGCCGTTCTCGACGAGAGCGATCGTCATCGTCGTGCCCATGCCGGAGGCGGACGTGTCCCGCCGCGAGCGCTCGTAGACACGCCGGTTGGCGGACTGGACGAGCGCGGACACGCGCTCGAGCCCGGCGCCGGCGTCGGCCTCCTCGTCCCGAACGGTCTCGGCTGCGAGTCGCGAGGCGATCTCGCCCGCCTGCGCGCCCCCCATCCCGTCGGCGACCGCGAACAGCGGCGGCAAGAGCACGTAGGAGTCCTCGTTGTGCCGGCGCTTCCGCCCGGTGTCCGTCAGCCCCGTCGCGCGTCCGAGTCTCACGCCTCGTACCTCAGATCGGTCTCGCCGACGCGGACGATGTCGCCGCCGGTCAGCTTGCGGGGGCCGCTGAGCTTGATCCCGTTCACGAACGTGCCGTTCGTCGAGCCTGCGTCCTCGAGCCAGACACCGTCGCCGCGGGCCTCGAAGCGCGCGTGCGCCGCCGAGGCGAACCCATCTCCCCGCAGCTCGATGTCGTTACGTTCGCCGCGGCCGACGGTGAGCGGGGCCGAGTTGAGGGCGTAGTCCTCGCCCTGGGGAAGGGTGGGGCTCTTGAGCACGACGAGCCGTCCGGGCCTGCTCTGTCGCCCGGGCGACTCCGCGACCAGGCCCGGCCCGGGGGCGATCACGAAGCTCTCGTTGGGCGATCGGATGTCTCTGCTCGCGCTGCGGACGATGCGCCAGATGAAGAGGTAGAGCAGCACGAGGAACGCAACCTTGAGGATGAGCAGCAGCTCGTCGACGGCGATCGAGTCGGCGATCACCGCTCTCTCCGGAACAGGATCTCCGTCGACCCGAGCGTCATGCGGTCGCCGTCCTCGAGCTTCGCGCGCTTCAGGCGCCTGCCGTTGACCTCGATGCCGTTCGTGGAGTCGAGGTCGACGATCCAGAAGGACGCGCCCTCCTGGCGCACCTCCGCGTGCCGGCGTGAGACGTTCGCGTCCGCGAGCTGGATGTCGCACTCCTTCGAGCGGCCGATCACCATCCGGCGCCGGTCGAGCTCGCGCTGCTCTCCGTCCCAGCTCAGCAAGACGGTCTCCCCCTCCACGCCGAGTTCCTCGGGCGAGACCGCCTCGGTCGGGGGCTGCGCGTCGCCCGGCCGGTAGATCATGGTGTTGCCCGGCTCTGCCTGCGCGGCCGGCTCTCCGCTCCCCGCCGCACGCCGCTCGGGCTGCACCATGCGCGTGCCGATGCCGAACTCGCCCACCTGCAGGTCGTCGTCGGTCTCCATCAGCACGCGTGGCGCCGTCAGGAGGGCGTAGCTCTCCCGGCGCGAGTGCTCGCCCAGGTACGCCTCGAGCTCGTCTACGAGCGAGCTCTCGTACCCGGCGAACTGCTCGCGATCGGCTGGAGAGAGATACACCGTGTACTCGTTGGGCACGTACACGCGCGAGACGGAGATCGTGCGGTGGTCGTCCATCTCCTTCGAGAGCTTGCGGGCGAGCTCGACCGGTTGCACGTTCGTGCGGAAGGCGCGCCCGAACACGCCCTCGAAGAGCCCTTCGATCTTCTGCTCGAACCGACGGAGAACGGTCATCGTGAACGGGGTTTCCCCCGACGCACGAGTCTAACTCGCGGGTCTCGTGGCCAGACCCGCGCAGGTGGCCCAGACGGCCAGGACGAGCGGAAGGGCGGCCGCGTCAGGCGCCGGAAGCAGCGCGACGGCGAGCAGTGCCGCTCCCCAGGCGGCGATGCCCCAGGTTCCGCGCGCCCGAGCCAGCGGCAGCGCGGCCGCGGCGGCCGCGAG